>CADBTD010000055.1 GCA_902797535.1 uncultured Ruminococcus sp.
ACAGCACCGTGATGAAAGCATCTCGGTGCTGTTTTTGTGATAATAACAGAATTTTTTAAGAGGCGGCAAAAAAGTTCGGGCGATTTAATAATTGACATACATCTGACCATATGGTATAATTAAAGGGTTGAAAAGACAAGACCATTTTATTGTGAGGTGAGGAAATTGGCAAACGGTGATAGTTGCAGGTCAGAGGGGCGAATACGACGAACTTTCGCAAAGCTGCGGCAGCGTAAACTGTGTGCCGATAGCCTTGCTGTGAGATAATTGTGCTTATGCCCCCGTATGACCTGTTGTACGGGGACTTTTTATGCTCATTTGACCTTTACTGTCAGTACTACTATAAATAGTAAAGGTGTGATGAAATGGAAAACAGAGATATCGAAATAGACGAAATGACTGCTGAAACTGCGGCTAAACCGGACTACAGCAGTGAGATACTTGCACTGATACGAGGCGGAAGCTCTCCGAAAGCCATGCAGTATAAACTCGAGGACTATCATGGCAACGATATTGCGGAAGCGATAGGTCTGCTTTCGGCGCAGGAAAGAAAAAAGCTGTTCAGGATATGTACAGCTTCCATGCTGGCGCAGGTATTTGAATACTTTGAACCCGACGAGGCAGGAAGATACATCTCGGAAATGGATCTGCACAAGGCGGCTGACCTGATTTCAGAGCTTGAAACAGACACCGCCGCAGACATAATACATGAGCTTGACCGCGAAAAGCGGGAAACGATAATAGGACTGCTCGATGACGAAATGCGCCGTGACATTCGGCTTATAGCATCCTTTGACGAGGACGAGATAGGAAGCCGCATGACCACGAACTGTATAATCATACGCGAAAACCTGACGGTGAAGCAGGCTATGAACGAGCTTGTGCGGCAGGCTGAGGACAATGACAACATCTCAACACTGTTTGTCACCGACGAACACGAGGAATTTTACGGAGCGATAGACTTAAAGGAGCTTATCACCGCAAGAAGCACAGTGCCCCTTGAAAATCTTATCGCAACATCATTCCCCTATGTGTATGCAAATGAGGAGATAGATGACTGTATCGAAAGGCTGAAGGACTATTCCGAAGACTCGATACCCGTTCTTGACAGTCAGAACAGACTGCTCGGAGTGATAACAGCGCAGAGCCTTATCGAAGTGGTAGACGACGAGATGGGCGAAGACTATGCAAGGCTCGCAGGTCTTACCGCCGAGGAAGACCTTAACGAACCTCTCGGGCACAGTCTTGTCAAGCGTCTTCCCTGGCTGATGGCGCTGCTGGGACTCGGACTTGTTGTTTCGGGCGTTGTGGGCAGCTTTGAAAAGATCATCGCACAGCTTACGCTTATCCAGGCTTTTCAGTCGCTGATACTTGACATGGCAGGAAACGTGGGCACACAGTCACTGGCTGTGACCATACGGGTGCTGACCGATGAGAACCTTACCGCAGGTCAGAAATTCAGGCTTGTGTGCAAGGAAATGCGCGTGGGACTTTGCAGCGGACTGATACTCGGCACGCTGTCATTCGGCATAGTGGGGCTGTATATAATGCTCATAAAGCACCGCAGCACCGGATTTTCCTTTGCGGTATCGGGCTGTATAGGATTTTCGCTCATGACAGCGATGCTCGTATCAAGTGCGGTGGGAACTCTCGTGCCGCTGTTCTTCAAAAAGATAAAGGTAGACCCCGCAGTTGCTTCAGGACCGCTGATAACCACGATAAACGACCTTGTGGCGGTAGTTACCTATTACGGACTGAGCTGGCTTTTGCTGATAAATATCATGAAGGCTGTGTGAACTGCAACGGCAGCTCCGTGACTGTTTAAATAATGCAGTAAAACGTTTAGATATCGCCGGGAAAAGAATAAAAATCAAGCTAAAAAAGCGGTGTGCCGTTTATCATAACAGCACACCGCTTCTTGTTTATCATTTCGGGAAAACCGGCAGTTTCTCAAGGAAAACTATATCCGTTCTGTCAGCAGCGCCGCCTTCAGCAAGGACTGCCGCACGGCACACTATCTCTCCGCCAGCCTTATTGACAAGGGTCTCGAGAGCATTCAGCGATTCACCCGTACTGATGACATCATCGGCGATAAGCACACGCTTGCCCTTTATCATATCGGCGTCCGCACCCGACAGGTAAAGAGTCTGCTCTGCCGCTGTGGTGATGGACTTTACATTTACCGATATCGGGTCAGTCATATACAGCTTGACGCTCTTTCTTGCAACATAATAGTTTTTGCCCGACTGCCTTGCAAGCTCATATCCAAGGGGTATCCCTTTTGATTCGGCAGTCACGATAACGTCGAAGTCGGGCACCTTTTTGAGAAGTTCTTCGGCGCAGGCCACGGTAAGCTCAACGTCGGAAAACATTATGAACGCCGCTATGTCAAGGCTGTCGCTGACAGCGCAAATGGGAAGCTCACGGGTAAGTCCCGCAACTTTTAGTGTGTAGGTCATAAAAGCTCTCTCCTTATCTGCATATTATTGCCGATCTGTTATTACGGTATCACAGCAGCCTGTCCAGCTCGGCAAGAAGCTTTTACTTCATATCCTCAAGCTGTCTTTCATCCGGACGGTTATCATCGCTGTACATTTTCTCCATAGGATACCACCATACAGGACCTTTGCCGTGATTTCCGTAGTCACCGATATCTCCGTTTCTTCTCGGGTACAGATGCCAGTGAAGGTGTGCATCTCCCATTCCGAGAAGCTCGTAATTCATTTTCTCCGCACCGAAAGCCTTTGACACAGCCTCGGCAACGATGGACATTTCCTTTAAAAACAGCGCTCTTTCATCCTCTGCAAGGTGGAAAAGCTCTGTGACCTTTCCGTGCGTTTTATACAGAAACAGCGTATATCCGAAAAAATGCTGATTGTCGCCTATTACA
>CADBTD010000056.1 GCA_902797535.1 uncultured Ruminococcus sp.
GATACGACTACGTTTTTTACATAGCTCTGAGAGCGTATCTTTTCAACAAGCTCGTCGGTAAGGAACTCATTGCGGATATTCAGCGTGACATCTCCTGCCCCCGAATGGTCGTAAGCCGACTCAAAGGAAGTTATGAAATTCCTCTTAAGGCTGACTATCGCTGTCACCGAAAGAGATATTATCATCATAAGTATCATTATGCTTTTGAAAGAGCCTTTTTTGTGGCGTATATTCGCCCTTACCAAAGTAAGTATATCTGTCATACAGCACACCGCCTTACCATTCCATCGAGGCAAGCCATGCACTTACCTGAGTTTCACGGCTTTTCTCTTCATCTGCGGTATACGGCGGCAGAGAAAGCTCGCCTATTATCCTGCCGTCTTCGATATAAAGTATCCTTGATGCCCTTAATGCAGCACGCATATCATGCGTCACCATAAGTATGCTCTGACCGCTTCTGTTGCACTCTGTCAGCAGGTCAAGAACATCTATGGTGTTGCGGCGGTTGAGCGCTCCCGTAGGCTCATCCGCAAAAAGCAGTGACGGTTCATTTATCAGCGCCCTCGCTATAGCGCAGCGCTGCTGCTCACCGCCCGAACACTGTGACGGCAGATGCGTCTTGATATGGGATATATTCATCTTTTCGATAAGCTCTTCGGCACGCTTGTTGACCTCGGATGCAGAACGACCCTTTGCAAGATATCCCGGAACGGTTATATTCTCGGAAAGCGTAAGATTGCTCACAAGATGTATCTGCTGGAACACAAATCCGAAATCGGTGCAGCGCAGCTTTGAAAGAGCCTTCTCGCTCATTTCGGTGATATTGCCGCCACCGTACATGACCTCTCCGGAAGTTGCTCTGTCCATTCCGCTGAGCGCATAGAGCAGAGTCGATTTTCCCGAGCCCGAGGCACCCATTATCACTGTAAAATCGCCCTCATAAAGCTCAAGGTCGGCATTTGATATGATATGTATCTGTCCGCCGTTGTGTGCAAAGCTCTTGCAAAGACCCTTTGCAGAAAGTATTACATTTTTCATGCACATTCTCCTTTTCATATATTTTTTTGTGCTTTATGAGTATATTTTACAGCAATTCTTATTAAGAAGTATTTAAGAACCCTGATTTTTTATCGGCAGCGACACCGTGACTTCAAGACCCTTTGAAAGGTTTCTGAGCGAAACTCTTCCGCCGGACTGTTCAGCTATATACTTTACTATGAACAGCCCGAGTCCCGAGCCGTTTTCTCCCTCACAGTTATGTCCCCGATAGAATTTCTCGGTGATAAAAGGCATATCCTCATCGGGAATGCCCATGCCCGTATCGCAGAAGTGTATATCAGCCGTATCTTCTGTGCAGGAAATGCTTACAAAAACATCCGTCTTAGCATACTTGCGTGAATTGTTTATGATATTTTCCGCAAGCTGTGTAAGCCGCTTTTTATCAACAGATACCATGACCTTGTTTACGGGTCTGCGGAACACCACATCATCACGCTCAGCGGAAAGTTCACTGCATACAGCCTCCATGAATTCTCCGAGCTCGGTATCTTCGGGATAGATTTTCAGCTTGTCAAGGTCTGACAGCGAATGAAGGAACAGGTCATTTGTCAGAGAAGCCACTTCATCGCATTTTTTCATGATGACCGAAATATACCTTTCACGGCGCTCGGGAGTAGTGTCAAGATTTGCCTGAAGCCCTTCGGAATAAGCCCTGATAGATGCTATCGGAGTTTTGATATCATGAGAAAGTGCCGCTATTACCGTCTTGTTGTTTTCAACAGCCTCACGCTCACACGCACGCGAACGTGTGACCTCGCGGCGCATACTGTCAAAAGCCCATGTAAACGCACCGAAGTAATTAGTTCGCTCATATTCAAGCGGCAGATCAAAATTTCCCTTTGCTACCTCGGCAGCAAAGGCTTTCAGCTTGTCAAACGGCCTCAGTATGCTGATATAGACATATACGAACACCGCCGCCATAAAGAATATCGAAAGCGCACACATCACCGCACCGTTTATGCCGCCCGAACCGTCAAGGGGCATTGAGCGAAGACTGTCCTGAAACTCGTCTGCTTTCTGTACTGCAAGGTCATATTCACCTTCTTCCATAAGCTGAGATATCTCGTTTACAGCTACTATCTGCTCCGAACGTATATCCTGCGGAGTTCTCATTCTGCCGTAGATCAGCATCAGAAAAGCCGCCGCCAGCAAAAGCAGCGAAAATACCGCAGTTATCCCGAAAACCTTTGCTTTCATATGTCTGCCTCCAGAATGTATCCTACCTTATAGACTGTCTTTATAAATTCAGGTGCGGCGGGGTCGTCCTCCAGCTTTTCACGAAGCCACCGGATATGCACCGCAAGAGTTGTCGGTTCTACCGCAGAAAAAGCACCCCACACTCCGCTCAGCAGTTTTTCCTTTGATAAAGCTGTGTTCGGATGCTCGCAAAGATACGCCAGCAGGTCAAATTCACGCATGGAAAGATCAACTTTTCTTCCGCCCTTCGTAACATTGCGTGAGCCAAGATCAACTGATATGTCCCCGAAGCATACTGTTTTATCCTCATCACCGAAACCGTAGGTACGGCGTATGAGTGCATTTATATGAGCCAGCATCTCATTCATTGAAAACGGCTTCGGGAGATAATCATCACCGCCCAGGTCAAGCCCCGTTATGCGGTCTGTTTCACTTGTCCTTGCGCTTGCAAATATGACCGGGACGGTAGACACCCTCCGAAGTTCCCTGCAAAGCTCAAAGCCGGTCGAATCGGGCAGGTTGATATCAAGAAGTATCAGGTGATAGCTGTTATTTTCCAGCAAGGCAAAAGCCTGCTCACTGTTTTCCGCATGGGTGACTCCATATCCCCTGTCCTCAAGCATATCTGTCATTATCATTGCCAGGTCTGTATCATCATCTATGATAAGTATCTCTCTTTTCATACTGCTCCTCTCATTCGCTTACAGGAAGCGATATCACTGCCTCCAGACCGTCAGGATGGTTTTTAAGTTTAAGCTCGCCGTCGGACTGCTCGGCTATATAATTTACTATGAACAAACCGAGACCCGAGCCGTTCGCATCACCGCAGTTATGTCCCCGATAGAATTTTCCCGTAACAAACGGCATATCTTCATCGGGTATGCCGTTTCCGTGGTCACGCACTGTTATAACAGCATTGTCACCCGCCCGCGATACAGAGACCTCAACAGGCGGAGCGGCATATTTTCGTGCATTATTTATCAGGTTCTCTATTGCCTGTGCGGTCCTCAGCCTGTCGGCGCTGACATAAATACTGTAGGAAGGTCTGGTATACTGTATACTCCCGTCAGCCGAAAGCTCACGCACAGTTTTTTCTGCAAATGCACCCAGCTCAAAAACCTCGGGAGTAACTTTCAGCTTGCCCAGGTCTGACAGCGAATGAAGCAGCATATCATCTGTCAGCTTAGACACTTCATCGCACTTTGACATTATCACAGAAAGATACTCACTTCTCTTTTCGCTGTCACAGTCCATGCCAAGATCAAGGGCTTCAGCATAGGCACGCACTGATGCTACAGGCGTTTTTATATCGTGAGACAACGATGCTATTACGGTTTTGTTGTTCTCTATAGCCTCTCGCTCGCAGGAACGCGCTTTGACTATCTCACGGCGCATATGATCAAATGCCCATGTGAATTTACCGAAGTAGTTTGACCTTTCATAATCGAGCGGCAGGTCAAAGTCGCCGTTTGCCACATTGTCTGCAAAAGCAGTCAGCTTTTCAAAAGGCCTTACTACAGACACAGCACAGTATATACCCATAGCGGCAGTCATAAAAGCACTTACCGCTGTAACGGCAGCGATGCGTTTACCTGCATCGCCGCGGGTCTTTTCAGAGGTCATCTGACTGCGCAGCTCTGCCGAAAGCTCCGCCGCCTTTTCAGTTTCGCCGTTATTTATATAGTTCTCTATCCTGTTAAGAGTCACTGCATATCTGCCCGAAGGATCATTTTTATGCTTATCCTCTGTCAGCGTGAATATCGCCCCCATCAGTATTATGATGACTGCGAACACCGCCGTGATCGATATCAGCCTTTTCATATATCATCAGCCCTCCAGCATATAGCCGAGCCGCCATACAGTCTTTATATGAACAGGTTCGGCAGGATCGTCCTCGAGCTTCTCGCGAAGCCAGCGGATATGCACCGTGAGCGTTGAAGGCTCGACCTCGGAAAAAGCGCCCCACACTTCATTGATCAGCTTGTCTTTTGATATTGCAGTATTCATGTGCCTGCACAGGTATGCCAGCAGGTCGAACTCACGCTGCGCAAGGTTTACCTGACTGCCGTTTTTCGTGACAGTGCGTGAAGCCATATCCACTGTCACACTGCCGAAAGTAATCTTTTCTCCGCCGCCCGAAAAGCCGTAAGCACGGCGTATTAGAGCATTTACCCTTGACAAAAGCTCTTTCATCGAGTACGGTTTAGGCAGATAATCATCTCCGCCTATATCGAAGCCTGTCACACGGTCATCCTCGCTTGTGCGGGCACTTGCAAATATAACGGGAACACTCGATACCCTGCGAAGCTCTTTGCAGATATCAAAGCCTGTTGAATCGGGCAGGTTTATGTCAAGCAGTATAAGATGATAGCTTTTTCCGGAAAGCAGATCAAAAGCCTTTGCGGCAGAATCAGCTCTTTCGGTATCATATCCGCAGCCTGACAGCATCTCACAGATTATTCCGGACAGGTCGGGGTCGTCGTCGACTATAAGTATTCGTTTTTTATCCAATTTTGTCATCCCTTTCGGCAAAGATCAGGTATTTCA
>CADBTD010000057.1 GCA_902797535.1 uncultured Ruminococcus sp.
GCAAGGTGGAAAAGCTCTGTGACCTTTCCGTGCGTTTTATACAGAAACAGCGTATATCCGAAAAAATGCTGATTGTCGCCTATTACAACATATCCTGTCTGAAGTTCTTTTACAAAATAAGGATTTGTATCTTTTTTTATCATTTCTATCCTGTCGCATATAAGACACATGGAAATATCCTCCTTTTACTTATCCACGAAATTCTCGGGGTCTTCAAAGAATTTCTGATATACTTCGGGGTATTTTCTTTTCAGATTGAGCACCTTTCCGTCCTTCATGAAGCAGTGACGGCTTTCTGCGGTACAGCAAAGAGTGCCGTCAGCCTTGTACATATCATAGACTACATACATCTTTACTCCGCTGAATTCCGACAGACGCACATCAATGGTAACAGTTTCACCGAAACGCACCATGTTCAGATATTTGCAGCTTACTTCAAGGACGGGGCAAAGTATCCCCATTTCCTCTATCTTTTCAAAGGGTGCGCCTACCTGTTCAAGGAAAAACACTCTTGCCTCTTCCATCCAGCGCACATAGTTTGAATGGTGAACTATAGCCATTTTATCGGTCTCATAATACTGCACCTTGTGCTGATATTTCATCGGGATACCTCCGTCACACGGGAAAATACGGTGAAAACCGCATTTTACATTCAAAGCGCCGCCCTGCAAACGCGGAACATCGCTGTATTGATTATATCACATCATTGCCCGACTGTCAAATCATTATTTTATTTGACACATACTTTCGATACGGTTTTACTTTACTTTTGCCGAAAACTATGATATAATAAAATGTACAACCGCAAAGTGAGCTTTCGGCTCACAGGAAAACTTTTTTGGAAAGGGATTGATCTGATGTACAGACAGGGCAGATACATCATCGCCGATAAAAAAGCGGCAGCCCGTGGTATATTCGATATCATCGTAAACTGTCCCGACATAGCAGAGCTTGCAAAGCCGGGTCAGTTCGCACAGGTCGCAGCAGACGGATTCTTTCTGCGCAGACCGATATCGATATGCGATATAGATAAGGAAAACGGCACGATAAGGCTTGTTTTCGAGGTCCGCGGAAAGGGAACGGAAAAGATATCCGAACTCAACAAGGGCGACCTTATCGACATAATAGCGCCTCTCGGCAACGGTTTTACTGTGCTTGAGGGTAAAAAGGCCGTCTGTGTGGGCGGCGGAATAGGCACTCCCCCAATGCTCGGGATAGCAAAGCAGTACGGCAGCAGCGCACAGGTGATAAGCGGCTTCCGCACAGCGGGAATCGCAATACTTCAGGAGGACTTTGCAAAGGCAGGCTGTGATACCGTGCTTTGCACTGATGACGGAACGGCAGGGGTACACGGCTTTGTGACAGCACCCCTCGAACAGCGCCTTAAAGAGGACAAGCCCGACATAATCTATGCCTGCGGCCCGTCTATGATGCTGAAAAACATAGTGGGTCTGGCAAAGCAGTACGACGTAAAGTGCGAGGTGTCGCTCGAACAGCGCATGGCCTGCGGTGTAGGTGCCTGTCTGGTATGTGTATGCAAGACGGTCAAGGACGGCGAGCAGTTCCTTTCACACGTCTGCAAGGACGGACCTGTATTTGACGGCGAGGAGGTGGACTTCACATGAGCGAAAGACTTAAAGTAAACGTATGCGGCGTGGAGTTCAAAAACCCCGTTATCCCCGCAAGCGGTACCTACGGCTACGGCAGAGAATACGAAAGCCTTTATCCGCTGTCAAGGCTCGGCGGAATATCCGTAAAGGGCACTACACTTCATCCCCGTCAGGGAAATGACGGCCCCCGTGTAGCAGAAACACCCGCCGGTATGCTCAATTCCGTGGGACTGCAAAACGGCGGCGCAAAGAAGTTCCTGGAATATGAGCTTCCGAACCTGCTCACAAAGGATACCCGCATAATAGCGAATATAGCAGGCTCAACAGTTGAGGAATGCGCCGAGCTTGCGGCTATGATAGATGAGTCGGCTGTAGACATGGTGGAGCTGAATATAAGCTGTCCCAACGTAAATCACGGCGGTGCGGCATTCGGTACAGACTGTGCGGTGGCAGGACAGGTCACAAGGGCTGTAAAGGATGCTCTGAAGCACAAGCCCCTTATGGTCAAGCTGTCGCCTAATGTTACCAGCATCACCGATATAGCAAAGTCGGTCGAGGCTTCGGGTGCTGATGCAGTTTCGCTGATAAACACCCTTCTCGGCATGAGGATAGACATTAAGACCCGCCGTCCGATACTCAAAAAGAATGTAGGCGGACTTTCGGGACCTGCGGTATTCCCCGTAGCGGTACGCATGGTATGGCAGACCGCGAATGCCGTTAAGATACCCGTAGTAGGCATGGGCGGTATCGCAACATGGGAGGACGCTGTTGAAATGATGATGGCAGGTGCTTCGGCAATACAGATAGGTGCAGCGATATTTGCTGACCCGTATGCGCCCGTAAAGATAGTTGACGGCCTCGAAAAGTACTGCGAGGAAAACGGGATAGCGAATATTTCCGAGATAGTAGGCTCGGTACAGCCATGGTAAAGAACGGATCTGCACAGATACATCATTCGTAAGTGAGGTGAAAAGACCTTGTCGGGAAAATACTTCTGCTTCGGTGATTTTGAATTCACCTGCGGAGTAAATATATCCATGGGCACCTGTGAAATGCTTTCGGTGGGACTTATCATCTGTGACGAAAGGTTCAGGATAGCCGAGTCCTTCTACTGCACGGCACGCCCTGTGAAATATCCGAAAATGACAAAGCAGTGTGTAAAGCTGACAAAGCTCGATCAGCAGGAGATATTCAACTCCCCTGACAGCAACAGCGTACTTCTGATAGTGCGCCGGCTTATGAAAAAATACGGCTGTGACAAGCTGTATGTATGGGGCAACTTTGACCGTCCCGGGCTGTTTTCGGATGCAGGTATGCACCGCCGTCTGAAAAAGGATCCCGAAAACATACAGGCCGTTGCGAAAAGCATCGAGGATATACAGCGGCGGTTAGTGAAGCGGCTCGGGCTGCCCGAGGCTGTGAATATTGCCGAGCTTTCATCGGTATTCGGGTTCGTGCCCCGTCAGGGCACTTATCACAATGCTCTCAACGACGCTATGGGGCTTTACGAGATATATCGGGGAGCCTACGGGACAGACTGCAAAAATAACAAAAAGCTGAGAGCGCTCATTGATGACCGCATAGCAAAGCGTGAAGAGCGCAGGCTCAAGGCTGCCGAAAGGCGGCGTGAGATAGCGCTGAGCGTGACCCTTTCGGACGAGGAGCGTGTATACCTTGACAGCTTCGGAGAAAAGCGTGACGAGGCCCTTGAAAGGCTGCTGGAGCTGCGCTATCCGATAATAAACTTCATGAAAAACCACCCCGACGAGGACGAATACGAGCTTATAGTATTTGACGAGCCTCTGAGGTTCAAGCTGTCGTCGGGTTCGGCATACACCCCCGACAAGGGACAGAGCGCAATAGTCGTAATGACCATGACCAAAAGCAGTTTCGGCAGGGCTGTGGTAGACTATATGAAAATGCACGAACGTGAAGCTGTCCTCACAGCAGAGTGATCTTATGTGATAAATTTGAAAAAAATCACAGAAGCTATTGCATTTTATATTAAAATAGGTTATAATACTTATAAGGTACACATTGAGGGGAGTGAAAGAAGAAATGGCATTTCAGGTTGACAGAAACACCGTCATCGGTTCAATAATGGACGCTGATGAGAGCACCGCAGAGTACTTCATGGAGATCGGTATGCACTGTCTGTTCTGCCCTGCATCAAGGGGTGAAACAATAGAGCAGGCCTGTGAGGTACACGGTACCGACCCCGACGCTCTTATCGCCAAGCTCAACGCACATTTTGCTAACGCTTGATAACAACTGTGACTAAAAAA
>CADBTD010000058.1 GCA_902797535.1 uncultured Ruminococcus sp.
ACCGAGTACGAACTCAGCCTTGTTTGTGTTTTTTCCCGGAAGATCGCCTATCGTGCAGAACGCCGTGTAATTTTCGTTTTCTTCGGTTATGACATATCTGTATAGTCCCGGTTCGGGAAACTGATATCCGACCCCTCTGCATCGGTATAAGAAGACGATCTGCTGCTGAGATCATCAGAAATGATCGGCTATTTGTATATACATTATATTATTTATCCCATTTTCTGTCAAAGATAATATTACGCAATTGATCTTGCGCATATATTTTTACACTATACAACTATCGTCACTTTGCTTCCTCCCGTTCGTTCCTTAGTGACGACTATCTGCTTATCTATCTTTTCCTTCAGCTCTGAAACGTGGGAAATAATTCCTACAAGTCTGTTGCCTTCGGTAAGACCCGAAAGCGCTTTCATGGCGTGTGCGAGCGATTCTTCATCAAGCGAGCCGAAGCCTTCGTCAACGAACATGGTATCGAGCCTTATGCCGCCTGCAGATGACTGTATCTCATCGGAAAGACCCAGCGCAAGCGACAGCGAGGCTTTGAATGATTCACCGCCCGACAGGGTCTTTACGCTGCGTTCGGTGCCGTTATAATGATCTATGACCGAAAGGTCAAGACCACTTTGCGCCCTTTTATTCTCTGCCGTGCCGCTTCGCTTCAGCTCATACTGTCCGTCGGTCATTACCATAAGACGGGTGTTTGCACGGGCGAGTATGCGGTCAAAATAGGTCATCTGGATATATGCCTCAAGTGTTATCTTTTCCTTGCCGGATATATTTCCGTTGGCGGTATCCGAAAGTGCCCTTGCCATTTTCACCCGCTTTTCTACAGACGAAACCGTCTGCTGATGCTGACTGATACTTTCAAGTGCGTGTCTGTTGATCGCAAGGCGTGCCGAAACCTTTTTGGTGTCCTCTGTAACAGCTCCAAGTCCGTTTTTAAGCTCATCGAACTGCTTTTTCAGCGCTTCGATATCTGTTTCCTGCTTATCCGTGATCTGTGATAAAAGCTGTTCTATGGCCGAGTTATATCCCGCGATCAGCTTATCACTTTCATTGACAGCTTCATTTGCTTTACTGAAGGCAGCTTCATTTGCACTTACAGCAGCATCAAGCCTGCCTATTTCCTTTAAAAGCTCATCTTCTGACGGAAATTCCAGCTTTTCCGAAAGCTGTTTGATACGGTCGTCCAACGCAATTTTTTTGGCAGAATCCGCAGCAAACTTCTGTTTGTTTTCATCAACTGCATTTTTCAGCTGTTCAAGTTTTTCCTTCTCTTTAGGGATAAGCGTGTCGAGCTGTTTCTTTCGCTCTGCCTGTGCTTTGAGTATTTTTGACTTTTCCGCCAGTGCCTCACGAATTGTTTTCAGTTCAGACTTTTTAGCGTCAAGAGCTGCTGGAAGCTTTTCGATATCGTCACATTCGAGGATATCCTTTGCGCCCTCAAGCAAAGTTTTAAGTTTTTCTTCGGCAGCTGTTTTTGCGCTTCCTGCCGCAGTGCTTGCGTCATTCATGATCCTTCCCGCCTGATCACTGTCATTTTTCAGCTTATCGAGCTGCTGCTTGGTGGGGGCTTTTTCCGAACGGTGAGCCTTGTGCGGGTGAGAGGTGGAGCCGCATACCGGACATGGTGTGCCCTCTTGCAGATTTTCTGCAAGCACCCCCGCCTGTTCATCAAGATATGCGCGAAGTGCGGCATTATAGTCTGCATTCTGATGCTCATATGCCGCTGACCTTATCTCATAGTTTTTGATGGCTGTATCATATTCTCCGCGTGCGGTCAGATATTCCTTGTTATGATCATTGAGCCTGATAACATCATTTCTGGTGTTAAAGTACTTATCTGAATCGGTTTTGTATTTTTCTTGTTCGACGGGCAGATTTTCAAAAGTCTTATTCTCCTGTTCGAGCTCAGCTATATCTGCCGTTTTCTGTTCAGAAGACAGCTTGTCACCGTCAATGCGTTTTTTCAGAAGTTCCAGCGACCTCGCAAGATCTGCGGACTGTGCCGTCTTTTCTTTCAGCTCATGATAATCGGGGCGCAGTGTTTCAAGTGCGGCGGCGCGGGCTTTCAGCTTTTCCGTTTCGGGCTGCTTTGCTTTTTCGGCTTCAAAAGCTGCTCTCAGACCGTCAAGCTTCTGTTCTTCGGCCTTAAGTGCTGTGCGGTTCTGTTCAAGCTGCTGTTCGGCTTTTTGCTGTTCCTCGGCTTTTGCTATGACACCTGAGATCTCATTCATTTTATTTGTTATCTCACGGGACTTTTCGCCGAGATCGTTTTCTTTCTCTTCGTCATCAGCGATCAGCTTGTTTATCAGTTCGACTGCATCATCGGTAAGAAGTTCGCCGTTTTTTGCCTTTTCTACCGAAATGATGATCGGGTCATTCTCATCACAGACTATCCCGCCTATGGACTGCTTTATGCTGTCATTAAGACTCTTGAACCGACTGTCAAGATCATGCGCTTCGCTTTTCAGCCTTTCCTGCAGTCTGTCGTAATTTTCGGTATGAAAAAGCTGTCTGAATATCTTTTTGCGCTCTTCTGTAGGTGCAAGCAGCAGCTTCTGAAAATCACCCTGTGCTATCATCGCGATACGGGTAAACTGACTGCAGTCAAGACCTATTATATCGGTGACCGCATCCGCTACCTCCTTTGTCTTGCTGACTACTCTTCCGTCAGGATATTCAAACTCCGCAGCTGCTGCGGTATTGGTAAAGCCTGTTCCCCTTGCCTTAGGTCTTTCGTATGCGGGACTTCGCTTTACACGATAAACCTTTCCCGCATATTCAAATACGAGCTCGACCTCGGTAGGAGTCATCGGATCGGCATATTTTGACCTGAACATCCCTGCTTCACGGACATTTCCGCTTGCTTCACCGTAAAGAGCAAAAGTTATTGCATCAAATATAGTGGTCTTGCCTGCGCCTGTATCACCTGTTACAAGGTAAAGTCCGCTTTTGCCCAGCTTTTCAAGGTCAAGCACAGTCTTTCCCGCATAGGGTCCGAATGCCGACATAGTAAGACGTATAGGTCTCATGCTTCTCCCTCCCATATCTCTTCTATTATCGATGTCAGATACTTCGTCTGTTCCTCGGAAACAGCAGTGCCGTTCTGCATCTCGTAAAACTCCGAGAAAAGAGTCAGCGGAGGCTTGTACTCAACGTCCTCTGACGCTGTAAAGCTAACGTTATGCCTGGTGCGCTTATTGTCATAATCGAGCTTCATAAGGTTTTTGTACACCGTTCTCAGCCTTGTGACTGCATCGGGTATGTCCTCTTCATCGGTGAGCGTTATGTGCATATAGTCGCTGATATATGATGTATTTTCATAAAACCTTTTGTCCATTATCTCATCATAACTGCCCTTTATCTCTTTCATGTCATGCAGCGGCACAAGAGGTACTGTACGCACATTGAGAGTACCTTTTCCGGCAAGTTCTGCTACCGTAACGCTTTTGGTGTGTCCCGCCTCCGAGAATGAATATTTAAGCGGTGTCCCGCAGTAACGTATGCGCTCAGACCCGACATTCTGCGGGCCGTGTATATGACCCAGTGCAACATAGTCGAAATCATCAAACACCGAAGCGTCAACGTTATCAGTACCGCCTACCGATATATCCTCGGAATCGGAACGTGAAGCGCCTGTGACAAACTGATGTGTTACAAGCACATTTCTCCTGCTTTTGTCAACAGACATCTTTGATACCGCAAAGCCGACTGCCTCGCTGTAGGTCATTGTTCCCTGCTCGTCATCCTCAATAAAGCGGCGCACGTTTGCGGGCTTTATGAACGGCAGCATATAGATATCCACTTCACCGTGAGCGTCTTTCAAAGTAACAGGCTCAACTTTGCCGCTGTACACAGGAGAAAGGTGTATGCCTCTTACGTCCATTATCCTTCCTCCGAAAGCAAGCCGCTCAGCCGAGTCGTGATTTCCGCTTATTATGAACACCTGAGTATCAAGCCTTGAGAGCCTTACGAGAAAATCATCAAACAGCTCGACAGCTTCGGCAGAAGGTACGGATTTGTCATAGACGTCGCCCGCAATAAGCACTCCATCGGGCTTTTCTTCGGATATGATACCAAGTATCTTGATAAGTATGTCCTTTTGATCCTCTATCATAGAAAAATCGTTGACACGCTTTCCGAGATGCAGATCAGACAGATGTATCAGCTTCATCAGCACACGCTCCTTTATGTAATATTACAGTAAGCCGCATCATGCATAAAAATGCACGATGCGGCAGTTTTTTACTATTTATCTCTTCTGGGGATCAGAAATCCGCTGTCGTCAACACACGGTCTCGGCGCATTATCTGCGCTTTCATCAGTGATATCTTCGGCAAACTCATCTTCTGCCTCTTCGTCCTCGTCTTCATACGCCTCGAACTCAGCGGAAGCGTCTTCGATAATGGCACGGACTTCCTCTACGCCCTCACCTGTCACAGCCGAAAAAGGCACAGTTACTATGTCCTCAAAGCAGGGTATCTCCTCAGTGAACGCCTGCATACGGGATGCACGCTCCGATTTGTTGAGCTTGTCGGCCTTGGTAAGCACTATTATAAAAGGAAGCTCACTGTCGATAAGATAGTTTATCATCTGCAGATCATCCTTGCTTGGAGCATGACGCATATCAACAAGCTGGATGACAAGTGCAAGCTGCCGTCTTTCATCAGCGAGATATCCGCCTATAAGTCCGCTCCACGCACGCTTTTCGCCCTTTGAGACCTTGGCATAGCCGTATCCCGGAAGGTCGGCAAGATATATCCCGTCAAGCGAGAAAAAGTTTATCGTAACTGTTTTTCCGGGAACAGAGCTTACTCTTGCAAGGGATTTGCGGTTGAGTATCTTGTTTATCAGCGTTGACTTTCCAACATTTGACCTGCCCGAAAAGCATATCTCGGGGCGGTCTGACGGCGGAAGCTGTGACAGCTTTCCGAAGGAAGTCACAAACTGTGCATTTGAAAAGTTCATTCTGCACCTGCCTCTGCGGTGGGAGTTATCTCCTCGGTATGGGGTCTTGAAGGCTTTCTGCCGCGCTTTTTGGCTGTCAGCGGTACCGGCGCTGAAGTATTGCTCTTTCTATCGGGAACAAACGCAGCCGAAAGAACATCCTCTATCTTCTCTGCGGTCTTTATCTCAAGGCCGTCAAGCACTACCTTGTCAAATTCCTCAAGGTCGGGTTCATTTGACTTTGGTATGATAACAGTCTTTATGCCTGCTTTATATGCCGCCATAGCCTTTTCCTTGAGTCCGCCTATCTGAAGTACCTGACCTGTAAGAGTTATCTCACCTGTCATAGCCACATCAGAGCGCACCTTTCTTCCCGAAAGTGCAGAAACTATAGCGGTGGTCATGGTAACACCCGCAGAAGGACCGTCCTTTGGTGTAGCACCCTCGGGGGCATGGATATGTATATCCTTTTTATCATAAAAATCGGGACTGTAGCCGTATTCGGAAGCAAGTCTGCGTGCATTGGTAACTGCAAGCTTTGCGCTTTCCTTCATGACATCACCCAGCGAACCGGTAGTCTCTATCCTGCCCTTGCCGTCAAGAACAACTACTTCCACGGGAAGGCACACTCCGCCTACAGAGGTCCATGCAAGGCCGTTGACGCAGCCTACCGAAGGCTTTCTGATGTAGAAGTCCTCTCCGTTTTTCTTATTGCCGAGAAATTCCTTGATATTGTCTGCTTTGATGCTTACCTTAGATGCACCCTCAACTATCATCTTGGCTGACTTGCGGCAAAGCGAAGCTATGGCACGTTCCAGCTTTCTTACGCCCGCCTCACGGGTGTAATCATCTATCATAGCATAGATGGCGCTGTCATTTATGCGGAGCTGCGAATGCTTTATACCGTATTTCTTCAGCTGCTTGGGCACAAGGTGCTTCTTGGCGATATTGAATTTTTCCTCACGGGTATAGCTGTTGAGCTCAATGACCTCCATTCTGTCGAGCAGAGGCGGCTGAACGGTATCAAGACTGTTGGCAGTTGTTATAAACAGCACATCCGAAAGGTCAAAGGCTACCTCGGTGTAGTGATCGCGGAACTGTGTATTCTGCTCCGAGTCGAGCACTTCGAGCATAGCAGACGACGGATCACCTCTGTAGTCGTTGGACATCTTGTCGATCTCATCGAGCAGCATAACGGGATTGTGTACTCCCACCTGTCTGAGAGCCTGGATTATACGTCCGGGCATAGCACCTACATAAGTCTTTCTGTGTCCTCTTATATCGCTTTCATCTCTTACACCGCCCAGTGAAACACGGACATACTCTCTGCCGAGAGCCCTTGCGATAGACTTGGCAACACTTGTCTTGCCGACGCCGGGAGGTCCATAGAGGCATATTATCTGTCCCTTTACATCGGGAGTAAGGGCACGGACTGCGATATTTTCAAGTATCCTGTCCTTGACCTTTTTAAGTCCGTAGTGATCTTCATCAAGTATCACAGCGGCATTGCCCACATCAGCCTGTTCCTCTGTAGCATTATCCCAGGGCAGACTGAGAACTATCTCAAGATAGCTGCGTATAGTTGCCGCCTCCTGAGAATATGCAGGGGTCTTTGAATAGCGGTCTATCTCTTCAAGTATCTTCCTGCGTGAATCCTCACCTATATTCTTGATAGCGTCAAGCTGTGCTCTGAAGCTCTCAGCCTCACCAATATCGCCCTGTGCATTTGATGTTTCACCAAGTTCATCCTGAAGTGCCGCTATCTGTTCTCTGATATAGAATTCACGCTGATTGCGCGAGATAGCCTCCTGCACCTCCTGATGTATGCGGGTCTCGATCTCGTTTATATCAGTTTCATGTGCTATCATTGGCAGCAGAGCCTTAAGCTTTTCACCGGCGGTATCCTTTTCAAGAAGCAGCTGATCATTCTGATATGTAAGCGGCATATTGAATGCGCACATCTCAAAAAGTGCATCTGCCTTGTCAATGTTGTATATGTCGTCGGTAATATTCTCGCTTGCCTTTGCTATAGTCGAAATATATTCGGTATACAGCAGCTTTGTTTCACGAATAACCGCAGCAAGCTCATTTTCTTCGAGAGTCTCGGGTTCATAAGCCGAAAGTCTGCGCACCTTAGCGCTGTATCCGTGACCGAGATTTGAAAAGCTTTCAAGAGCGCCTCTGCATATGCCTTCAACTGTGCAGCGGTATACTCCGCCCGCAGTTTCAACAAGCTGTCTTACGTAAACTATAGTGCCTATCCTGTAGATATCAGCTATACCGGGTGTTTCGGTCTCAATATCAAGCTGTGCAGTAAGGAACAAAAGCTTTGAGCCCGACAGCGCCTTTTTCAGCGCGAAGACCGTCTTGTGCCTTATAACTTCAAATGTATGAGTCATATTCGGGAATACAACAAAGCCTCTTGCAGGAACGCAGGGCATTGCAGCATATTCCGAATTTTCAAAGGTCTTTTCGATAAGTTCGGTGAATTCGTTGTAATTTGCCATACTTTCTCCTTATTGATCTTGTGATTTATTTTTCTTTTCCATACTTGTACTATATATAATAACATATATCTCATTAAATTGCAAGTGTAAATTTTTAGTATCCGCTGTTTTTGGGCTGTGAAATGTATTTAAGGATTATTTAATAAATACTGTGATATCATATAGTCACAGAGAAGAGGCCATGCAAGATCATTAACTATGAGGTGAGAAACAATGTTCGGAAGGATACTCAAAAAAGATCTGAAAAGAAAGAAAACGATAAACATCATACTGCTTCTTTTTGTAGTGATGTCATCAATGTTTGCCGCATCAAGCGTAAACAACATAATAGCAGTCACAAAAGGGCTCGACTTTTACTTTGATAAGGCAAATGTGGGTGATTATGTGACCATAGGCATAGGCGACTATCCTATAGAAGATGCACTTAAAGACGTCAAAGGCATTCATGAGATAAAAAAAGAAGACACCTATGCCGTGCCATCAATGTCTGATGTGAAGATAAACGGCAAAAAGATCAAGACCACAATGAATCAGCCGCTTCTTACATCTGATAAGGATGCGATGTTAAATTACTTCAACAAAGATAATGAAGTGATTTCCAAAGTGGAAACAGGCAAGATATACGCAAGCTCCGCTTTTGAAAAAAAGACAGACATAAAGCTCGGAGACACTATCACGATAAAACTCGGGAGCAATACAGCAGACTTTGAATTTGCGGGCATACTCAAGGATGCGATATTCGGCTCAGAGCTTGTGAACAATTCGCACCTTTTATTGAACAAAAGCGATTTCGACGCCCTTAAAGACAACGACGAGGCAAAGCTGTTTCAAATGAAGCTGTGCAACGTATTTGCAGATGACCCGAAAGCAGTCGAATCAGCGCTGAGCGATATCCCGGAGATAGAATTCAAGGGCACAAAGGAATTTCTGAAGCTTACATATGTAATGAATATGCTGGTGGCCGGCATACTTCTTATCGCAAGCGCAGGTCTTGTGCTGGTATCCTTTGTCATGCTCGGCTTCACGATAAAGTCTACCATAAGCGAGGAATTCAGAGAGATAGGCGTTATGAAAGCTGTCGGAATAGACAACGGAAGCATAAGAAGGCTTTATATGATCAAGTACCTTGCACTGTCACTGCTGGGTGCAGCAATAGGCTTTGCGGCGTCTGTGCCTTTCGGAGATATGATGCTCAAAAGCATATCGGATTCGATGTATCTGGGAAACAGCAGCAGTATACTTATCGGTGCGCTGTGCTCTGC
>CADBTD010000059.1 GCA_902797535.1 uncultured Ruminococcus sp.
ATATGAGTATATCACATTTTCACCGGCTGTGAAAAAATTTGTCGTGAATGGTAAAAAAATCAGAGTGAACGGAACGAATATCCGCATAAAATGCGGATATTCGTTCAAGAAGAAGCGGCAGAATGCCGCTTCTTCCCGGAATGGCGGCTGCATTTATGGAAAAACAAAAAAGCTGCCGTAACCGGCAGCTTTCAGTGTTTCATTCGTTCTCTCATACGTTTGTAGTCGGGACAGCAGGTGGATACAAGCTGCCAGAAATCGGCGCTGTGATCCATATGTTTCAGGTGGCAGAGTTCGTGTATAACAACGTAATCTATACACTCCTGCTCAAAGCACACGACACCGACGTTTATTGATATGCTGCCGTTTGACGAGCAGCTTCCCCAGCGTGAGGACATTTTTTTCAGCGTGATGCGTTTGGGTGCAAGTTCAAGTCTGGGGGAATATTTTTCCAGCGCCTGTCTTACGCATTTTTCACAGAGATCATAGATATATCTCTGGAAAAGTCTTTCTGCATCGGCGCGGGTCATATCCTTTGCGGTATAAATTATTAGCTCATCATCTGTAAGTTCGGGGGGCTTATATTCGGCGGACAGGCATATGCGCAGGCTTCTCTTTTTGCCGAGAAGAGCGAAATTCTCGCCGTTTTCAAAGCTTTCGGGAAGTCTTGACCTTTCGCTTTGCGAGCTCAGCTTTTCTTTGAGCCACTCTTTATGCGAGAGTATCAGTTTTTCGGCATCGGTCCTTGTGCCGCTTAGCGGAAGGCGGACTGTTACAACGCCGTCTTTTACGTTAAGGTAAGCATTTGATCGTTTGCCTATATCGAGAAGGTAGTCGAGCGTCTCACCGTCAAGGTCTATACTGCACAGTTTTTTCATCAGTCGAGGTAGCCGTACCAGATATATCCGTCATAGCCGATATAGTTTACATGAACATATTCGCTGCCTGCGGGTCTGTCGAGAACAGTTACTTCTTCGCCTGCGGCTACCGAAAGTAAAGGCTCGGCGTTTTCATCGCCCGATGAGCGCAGATATGCAGTCTGATTAAGGTATGCTGTTTCACCGGATACTACGGACGAGGTATCCATGCTGTCGGATGAAGAAGCGTCGGGAGCGTTGGGATCGGAAGAAGCCTGACTGTCTGTGCCCGATTCGGATACTATCTCTCCTCCTGCCTGTGAGCTGCTTTCTTCTGCAGCGGATACCGTTTCGGCTACCGAGCTTACAGCACCTTTGGTTCCTGTGTATACCTCTCCCGATACTTCAGGTTCATTTGATGGGAAAAGGCTTTTTGCAAGTATTAGTATAACGCATACTATAAAAACGCCGACAACTATTATAGCGGCTATCCCTGCGAGAGTTATCTTTTCGGCAGGGCGTGTATTTCTTTCATTAAAACTGCTCATTTTATCAGATCCTTCTTATGGTTGTCAAAATTTTTGGCAATCCCAAATGATTAATCATTAATTATTATAACCGATTTTTCTCTTTTTGTCAACACAAATACAGCTTGTGCGTAAAAAAATCCTAAAATTTTTATATCTATGTATATTGACAAGCGTTAAAGGTCATGCTATAATATAATAAATTAGATTTGAACCTATCTAATTTAACTAAATTGAAATCGGGAGGTATCATCATGTATGACGTTATAATAATCGGAAGCGGTCCTGCGGGACTTTCGGCGGCGGTATACTGTACCCGTGCGCAGCTTGATGCTGTTGTGGTGGAGAAGGAATATATGGGTACGGGACAGATAGCGGTGACAGACAGGGTGGACAATTACCTCGGACTGTACGGCATCAGCGGATATGATATGGGCGAAAAGTTCAGGGAGCACGCAGAAGAGCTCGGAGCGCAGTTTCTTGACGGCGAGGTAAATAAGATATACAAAAGCGGCGATATATGGAATGTTTCACTTGCTGACGGCAAGACCCTTGAGGGAAGAACGGTCATATATGCGGCAGGTGCTTCACACAGGCAGCTTGGCGTACCCGGCGGTACACTTTCGGGAGTATCCTACTGTGCGGTGTGCGACGGCGGCTTTTACAAGGACAAAGTCTGCGCTGTGGTAGGCGGCGGTGACACTGCGCTGGGAGATGCACTTTATCTGTCAAAGCTGGCGAAGAAGGTATATCTCATACATCGCCGTGATGAATTCAGGGGAAACAGAAGTCTTCAGGAAAAGGTCCGTGCCGCAGAGAATATCGAGCTTGTGCTTGAAGCTGTGCCGACTGCCGTTCTCGGAGATAAGCGTGTCAGCGGCATAGAAGTGGAGCAGCGGGGCGAAAAGCGCACCATAGAAGCTGACGGCGTGTTTGTTGCGGTAGGCATGATACCGAATACAGCGCCGCTTGAGGGTGTATGCGAGCTTGAAGGCGGCTATGTCAGGGCAGGCGAAGACGGAAAAACATCAGAGGAGGGACTGTTTGCTGCGGGAGATGTCCGCACTACACCTCTGCGTCAGGTAGTTACCGCCGTAGCAGACGGTGCAAACTGCGCTGTATCGGCTGAGGAATATCTCAGATGACCGCCTGACCGCATTCATGCATAAGTGCAGTCGTTCTGATAATACAGAAAGTCCGCAGAGCGTGATTGCCCTGCGGACGTTTTTTATGCAGTCTGTTTTTTGTTGAATACGAAGAGCTTGCTGATGACATAATTGAGTATGACGGTGATGACAGACACGATTATCTTGGCTGTCATTTCCTTCATATCGAGCTTTGTAGTGCAGAGGTTCAGAAGAACGGTCTCTATTACAAGGGTGAGAAGTCTTCCCGAAAAGAACTTTGCACATTCACCTGCTATACCCTTTACTCCGTATGCCCTGTCCTGAAATACCCATATGCGGTTAGTGACATAAGCAAAAGCAACAGCGACTATCCATGATATAACGTTGGACACTATGCTGTTCATATCCAGCTTCTGTCCGAATATCACAGCGTCTTTCAGGTGAAGCAGGCTGCTGGGGATAGCGAAGAATATCCAGCTTATCACGGTGGTCAGCACACCGAAGAAAAGGTAAAGCAATACTTCTTTATGAGCCTTATAGAAGGGCTCGAGCTTTTTCAGCAAGCCGACAGACATTATCCTGTCAAAGATATCGGGCTTTTTGTTGTCTTCCATAGGTTCTCCTTATTCCTCGTTCTGAGGTACGATGGAAATGCCGAGTTCTTCAAGCTGTTCTGCGTCAACTGCTGACGGGCAGGCGCTCATAAGTTCACTTGCATTCTGTACCTTCGGGAATGCAACAACATCTCTGAGGGATTCGGCACCGCAGAGCGTCATGGTAAGTCTGTCAAGACCGAAGCCCATACCTCCGTGAGGCGGTGCGGCGTAGCGGTAAGCGTCAACGAGGAATCCGAATTTAGCGGCGATCTCCTCTTCGGTAAGACCGAGAGCCTCGAACATCTTCTGCTGAAGTTCAAAGTCGGTTATACGCATTGAACCGCTGGAAAGCTCGGTGCCGTTGAGTACAAAGTCGAAAGCCTGTGCCCTTACCGATGCGGGGTCGCTGTCAAGGTCCTTGAGGCACTCTTCCATAGGCATGGTGAACGGGTGGTGCATTGCGAGCCACTTTCCGCTTTCCTCGTCGTACTCAAAGAAGGGCATTTCGGTGATGACCACGAAATTCAGCTTGTCCTGCGGTATCATGTCAAGGCGCTTTGCAACGATAAGTCTGAGTGCGCCGAGTACGGGGAGTGCTATCTTGTCCTTGTCTGCCGCGATAAGCACCAGGTCGCCTTCCTTAGCGCCGAGTGCGGTGGTTATGCGTTCAAGGTCACCGTCTGCGAGGAATTTCTTGAACGAGCAGTTTGCACCTTCGTTTGTCCAGCGGATATAAGCAAGGCCCTTAGCGCCGATACCCTTTGCCTGTTCGGTGAGCTTGTCTATTTCCTTGCGGGTATAGGTAGCGGCTGCACCCTCTGCAACGATGGCACGAACACTGCCGCCCGCTTCTACAGCGCCTGTAAATACGGGGAATTCTATGCCCTTGACGGTGTCGGTGATATTCTGTATCTCCATGCCGAAGCGTGTATCGGGCTTATCCGAGCCGTAGCGTTCCATTGAGTCCTTAAATGTAAGTCTGGGAAGGGGGAGAGCAACTTCCTTGCCGAAAACGCTCTTGCATACATGAGCGAGGAAGCCTTCACCCATAGAGATGAGTTCGTCAACGTCAACGAAAGACATTTCAAGGTCTATCTGGGTGAATTCAGGCTGACGGTCGGCACGCAGGTCCTCATCACGGAAGCATCTTGCTATCTGGACATATCTGTCGTAGCCCGACACCATGAGAAGCTGCTTGTATATCTGCGGCGACTGCGGCAGAGCGTAAAAGCTGCCCTTATGTACTCTTGAGGGCACAAGGTAGTCGCGGGCGCCTTCGGGAGTCGAGCGCATCATCATGGGAGTTTCTATTTCAAGGAACCCGTTCTGATAGAAATATTCTCTTGCTGCCTTTGCTATCTCATGACGCTTGATAAGGTTCTGCTGTAATTTTGGGTTTCTGAGGTCAAGGTATCTGTAGCGCAGTTTCAGCTCATCGTTTACCTTGTCGGAGTTAGTGACCTCAAAGGGAGTGGTCTGAGCCTTTGAAAGTATGCGCAGGTCTGTAACAGCGACTTCGACTTTACCCGTTTTCATGTTGGGGTTAGCCTGATCTCTGTCACGGATGACGCCCTTGGCCATAAGGACATATTCGCTCTTCACCTGCTGAGCCTTTGCGAATACATCACGGTCGGTCTCATCGTTGAATGCAAGCTGTACAAGGCCTGTGCGGTCACGCAGATTGATGAAGATGATGTTTCCCACATCTCTTACTCTGTCGGCAAA
>CADBTD010000060.1 GCA_902797535.1 uncultured Ruminococcus sp.
ACTGCTGACATTGTCGCAGTCCTCGGGTGAAAATCCTCTCATAAAATGCGGGCTCGGGCTGACTATCACGCCCTCGGGTCTGAGGGAGGGGGAATTTTCTATAAGATCCCATTTTGAGAAACCCACCGCAAGCGGTATGTCTATCCGCCCCGATGACTTCAGATGAGCGTGTATGACCTCGGCTGTGTTGTTAAGTATCTGCTCACAGCTCACGGTGTTTATTCCTGCCCTGCTCTGTGCAAATGCAGGGTTTTCCGCCGCAAGTGTGTTTGCGACTGCGGGTATCTGTGTCGGGTCAAGAAGAAGTATTATAGCGTCGGAGTGGCTTATATAAGGCGCTACATAACGCATTATGCCCTCATTCTCGAAATTTTCACCCGCTGCATCAAAGAAAGTGAACGTCCTTGTTTTCAGCTTATCGTCGGTCATATCGCAGAGTATCGGCAGATTTGCCCCGACTATATTCGCATTTTCGTCGGGCTGCTTGGTCTTTGCGAGCACTGCACGTCTGTTGAAAGGTGTCTCAAATCTGTCCTCATACATCCTGCGTGATTCTTCATTTGTGAACCTTACCGAACACCCGAAAGAGCTCATATAATTTCTGAGCTGACGGATAAGTGTTCCCACATAATAGCTTTTTCCCGATGCCGGAGCGCCTATCACCGAGATTATTATATTTTCGTCAGTCCTGGGAAGTACGCTGTGGCATACGGGGCATATCATCTGATTGGTATCGTCGCCGCACTTGTCACATCTGGCAAAGCCCTTTTTCGGCTTTGCGCCCTCGATTATATGCGGCATACGCTTTTCAGCGGCACTGGCTATATTGTGATACTCGGCATAGACCTCGTCAGTTTCCAAAGCGGCAGGCCTTATGCACTTGCCCGAATTGCACCTCCACAGCACTTTGGACTTTGAAAAGCTGTTGAAGCAGTAGGGGCACACTGTCTTGTCAAAATCAAACAGACCCATCAGTTATTTTTCTCCTTTTGCGTACAGCGGCCGAAACACCCTCCGGCCGCTGTAAAAGATCATCTTGCGGAATAAGCGTCGTTTTCTATGTTTGCCTCTACCGCTATATTATTGGTAACATCAAGACCCTTGACGTGTATAAGTCCGTCGGTGGATATCGAAAGAGTTACCTCTATCGGCGCACCCTGGGGCAGAGTACCGTCAAGTTCAAGCACAGCTGTGCCTATCTCAAGGTCATCGTCTACCTCGTAGTACTCCTCAAAGTTGTTTGCCTGGAATATCCTTATTGGTATGCGCACCGAATTTGCGGTGTTTGTGGCATATGTGGCCGTCACCGAAACAGGCAGCTGTGTATCCTTGAGTATCAGGTTGTTTATCTTGGGCTGACCGTTGAAAAGTATCCTTACGCCGAGGCTCTTGTTTGCAACGGTAACTATGTTTATCTCGTCCTCAAGGGTCACTATGTTCGAGTATGTTTCTATGGTAACGCCTTCACAGTCGAGCGCCTTTTCGCCGTCTGATGTGGTGCGCTTTTCCTTATCTTCACGCTCTTCGGGGTCGGGATTAACATACTTGTTGAATGCGAATATGGCTGCACCCTTTGATACAGAATGGTTAGGCTCGTTTGAATATATCTCGAGCTGCGGGAATTCGCGCTCTATAGCCTCACGCACCTGCGGCATATATGTTGAGCCGCCCACCATAAGTATCTTGGTAACAGGCTCGTTCACTCTTTCGATGACTGTGCGTGTAAGAGATACAGCCCTGTCAAGCAGAGTGGATGTCACCTCGTCGAATTCCTCACGGGTAACATCTATAGCTGCTCTGTATTCACGGCTTATAGTCACGCCTACAGATGCCTTCTGTGCCTGAGAAAGAACTATCTTTGCCTGTTCGCAGTTTATGAGAAGGTCCTGTTCGATATCGGAATCATATCCGTCGGAGTAGCCTGTCTGATCCTCGAACTTCTGCTTTACCAGGTCAATAAGTGCATTGTCCCAGTTCTTACCGCCAAGGTCGTGATCGCCCTCGGTGGTTATCGTTTCAAAGTTGTTTCCGTTTATCCTCATGGCGGTTATATCGAATGTACCGCCGCCCAGGTCGAATACAAGTACTGTTTCAGCGGTCTCGGCCTTATTCATACCGTAGTATATAGCCGCTGCAGTAGGCTCTTCGATTATGCCCAGCACGTCAAAGCCCGCATCGATGCCTGCCTGCTCGGTAGCCTTTCTTTCGGGGTCGCCGAAGTATGCCGGTACGGTTATAACTACTCTCTTTACGTCAGAGTTTGTGTGATTTTCGGCATCTTTTGCCAGTTTTTTGAGGATCTCGGCCGATACAGCCACAGGGGTAGTAGTCAGGTCAAAATCAGGTCCGTAGCTGAAAGAAGCGTCCTTTCCTATCCTTGACTTAACGAACTGTATCGTATAGTCGGGATAAATGACAGCAGTGTTCTTTGCCGCCTGTCCCACGACCGGTTCAGCACCGGGTTCAAGTCTTACGACCGAAGGTGTAGTAGTGGGGCCCTCCATGCTGGGGCAGGGTATGCACTGCTTGTTCTCATCAAAGTAGCTTATGCACGAATAGGTCGTGCCAAGGTCGATACCGAATACATATTTTTCTGACATTTGTGATTCCTCCGTTTACTTTATGATCAAAGTCCGCCTGTGCAGACTGTCTGTATCATGCTTTATACACTGCGACCTTTGCGGGGAGCAGTATCTTTCCGTTATACACATACGCATTGCCCTTTACAGATTCTATGATGCCGTTCTTTTCGGGGTCATCACAGGGTACTGTGCGAACTATGCGTTGTTCTATCGGGTCTATCTTATTGCCCGGCTCGGGTATCCGTATCTCAACTCCGCTGTTTGTAAGCGAGCCTAACACCTTATCCCTGTAATATTCAAGGCTCATCACCACGTCTTCGTGACCTGTAGACTCAGCTGAAGCCTCCATTTCGGCTTTCAGCTCGTTTATCTCCTTATCCATCTCGCTGTAAAGGGAGATGAGCTGCATAAGGAAGGGCGCTGCCAGATTTCCGTAAAAATCGTTCTTGTATCCCTGAAGTTCTTTATTCAGATTCCCTTCGATAGTTTCGTGCATCGCTACTGCGCGGTTTGTATTGACTATCTGCACTGTCAGCTTATCGAGCTTTTCGTTCATCTGCCCGAGTTGTTCTCTCAGGGCCGCATTCTGCTCCGCAAGCTGTATCATAAGCTCAGCACCGAAAGCACCGTTCGCGCCGCTGTCCTCCTGAAAAGGCTGAGGCTCTCCGCTATCGCTCTCACTGCTGTCGGCAGTTTCCCCGGTGAAATAGCCCTCATCTACCGTATCAGCGGTATCGAAGTTCTCCTCAGCAGGGACTACTTCCTCCTCATCGGTACAGAAATCCTGCACATTCCTCTCCTCTGTCATCATCGTTCCTCCTTTTTTTTAGTTCACGCTGCGCACGGACATAGTCCGTGCTTACATAGTCGGGCGCCATTGTTTTGCACCGCGCAGCGTTACTATGTGATAACCTCTGTGTCAGTGCTCGCGTATCATTACTGCGAGCAAAAGTGCCGCAGCCGATTCATAGCGATCACTATATTGCGTACCCGCAATACGCTCAAATATATGCCGTTGATCGCCAAGCATTTATAAGGCGGGTTTCACTCGCAAAAGTGAAAAAGCGGGTATCAGGCACGTAAAAGTATTATTTGACTAAGCAAACCTTTCATTGATCTCATCAAGCAGGTGCATGGTCCTGAAGGTCTTTGCACACTCTCTGCACTGCCAGTCGCAGTTGTCTTTCTTTGCTCCCTTGTGCAGAAGCTCAAGTTCACTGCCGCATATGGGACAGGGTGTATCCATCTCGTTCCACAGCCGTTTAAGAAACCCCAGCGCGTCTTCCCTTGTGCCGAATCCGAGTTCTTCAAGTGCTGCTCTCTGCATAGGTATCTCCTTTCAAAAATCTGCGTATCATTTCCTTTTCTTCATCGGTCATAAAGTTCATATGACCTCTTCCTTTTATGAGATATGTCGTGCAGTTAGG
>CADBTD010000061.1 GCA_902797535.1 uncultured Ruminococcus sp.
ATGTTACCTGATATGTCTAATAGTTGGTGATGTAGCATAATAGCGCTGTTAAATACTGTGCATACTGCCGAAAATTTCTCCCAACTGTTGAAAATCCGGATATGTTGTTGTATAATATTAACAGGTTAATTATTTTTCCTTTTTATCTGTATGGAGGGGTATGTATATGGAATTTTTAAATAAAGTAAAGGATTTCTGCTCGGAAAAGTGGAATTTTATCAGAAACAGTCAGCTTACCGATTTCTTTCCGCTGAATAAGAAGTTTTCGACATATGAACCTAAGGGTGCGGCTATTCTTACAGGTATTTATCTTGGTGCACTCGTCATCAGCATAATACTTCTTATGGTGCTCGGCACTTTTGAATATGTTGGCTGGTTATTCAGAATAATATTTGTTCTCACAGGCATTTATTCGCTTGTAGGACTTGGCATCGTTATGCGTGATATTTCGCGTAATTTCTGAGATTTAGTGTAAATAATAACAGGGAGCATCTCATTTTTGAAATGCTCCCTTTTTTGATATTTTTTCTGTTACTCGGCAAAAGTGATATAGCTGTCCTTTCGCTTTGCGGCAGGTGCAGGTGCATCAGCGGCAAATCCCACTGCACAGTGGCCGATGCCTTCATATTCACCCTCGATACCCAGTGAACGAAGTATCTCTTTGCCTTCTTCGGACTCGAATTCTTCTCTTGCACGGTGTATCCAGCAGCTTGCAAGACCGAGTTCATGTGCTGCCAGCATGAGATTGCCCATTACCAGGCTTCCGTCGTAAACATGTGTGGGTATGTTTTTGTCAGCAAGCACTATAAGCATAGCGGGTGCGCCGTAAAACGGGTCAAAACCGTCTTCCTTGCCCATTATTTTCGCATTCATGGCAGAGATCCTGTCACGAAGTTCTTTGTTTGTCACAGCAATAATGATCGGCGACTGCCTTCCCATGCCGGTAGCAGCATAGCTTCCTGCTTCGCATATAGTTTCAAGCTGCTGCTTTGTGGGCATATCGCTTTTGAAATTGCGGCAGCTGCGTCTTTCTTTCATAGCGTCAAGTGTGTTCATATTTATTCCTCCTGTCCGGGGCCTTCTGCGGAAATGATACTTCCGCTTATGTGTTGATTATACAACTTTACTGATGATTTGTCAACTATAAAAAAGCGTCTTCACAGTTTTTGCTGCGAAGACGCTGTATTTTTTCGTCAGATCTTGGGAGTTCTGTAGATTATATCCTCTCTCTTGGGACCGTTTGATACCATAGTTATCGGGAATCCGAGTTTCTTTTCGATGAAGTCTATGTATTTTTTGCAGTTCTCGGGAAGTTCATCATATTCTCTGATGCCCTTGATATCGCACTTCCAGCCGTCAAGCACCTCAAGAACAGGCTTTGCTCTTTCGAGCTTTCCTGTAGTGGGGAAGTCCTCGGTGACTTCGCCGTCTATCTCATATCCAACGCATACAGGTATCTTGTCAAGATATCCGAGAGCGTCGATGACGGTGAACGCTACATCTGTAGTGCCCTGTAAACGGCAGCCGTATCTGTTTGCTACGCAGTCAAACCAACCCATTCTTCTCGGTCTGCCTGTGGTAGCGCCGTATTCGCCCTTGTCGCCGCCTCTCTTTCTGAGCTCCTCGGCCTCATCACCGAATATCTCGGAAACGAAAGCGCCTGCGCCTACGGCAGAAGAATAAGCCTTTACAACGGTTACTATCTTCTGTATCTCATAGGGAGGTATACCTGCTCCTACAGTACCGTATCCTGCAAGAGGTGATGATGATGTTACCATCGGGTAGATGCCGTGGTCGGGGTCCTTCAGCGAACCGAGCTGACCCTCGAGCAGTATGTTCTTGCCTTCCTTCATAGCCTTCCAGAGATAAGCCGATGTGTCGCAAACATAAGGCTCGACCATCTTCTTGTATTCCATAAGAGTGTTGAAGAGCTCATCAGCATCTATCGGAGGCTTATTGTAAAGGTGCTTCAGGAGTATGTTCTTTGTTTCAAGAACTCTCTTTATCTTCACCTTAAGAGCCTCTTCGTCGAACAGCTCCTGTACCTGGAAGCCTATCTTGGCGTACTTGTCGGAATAGAACGGTGCTATGCCAGACTTTGTCGAGCCGAAGCTTGCCTTTCCGAGACGCTCTTCTTCGTATTTATCGAAATCAATGTGATAAGGCATTACTATCTGCGCTCTGTCAGAGATGAGCAGCTTGGGGGCAGGTACGCCCTGAGATGTCACCTCATTAAGCTCTTTAAAAAGAGTGGGAATGTTGAGCGCTACACCATTTCCTATGATGTTGGTCGTATGATCGTAAAATATTCCGGAAGGGAGAGTATGAAGCGCAAATCTTCCATAGTGATTGTGGATCGTATGACCTGCATTTGCACCGCCCTGGAATCTTATCACGATGTCAGATTCCTGTGCCATCATGTCAGTGAGCTTGCCTTTTCCCTCGTCGCCCCAGGAAGCGCCTACGATTGCTCTTACCATTTGAGTGATCATTCCTTTCGTAATCGGGCACTATGCCCATATCGGATGCTATACCAATACTTTACTATATTACCACAGTTTGCTGCGATTGTCAAGTACTAAAGCCAATTTTTTTATCAACTGCATTACTTTTTTGATTTTCTGTTCTTTATTTAGCTGTAAACGTCTGTAAGCACGCAAAAGCGTCTGAAAGCGAAAGTCTGCACAGAAAATGAAAACGGCCGCGTACAACACGGCCTGACACTGCTAAATTGAGCTATTCACCCCATAAGTAAAGGGGGTGTTACTTATGCTACTAATTATTGCACTATTGCTGTTAGCTATAGCTATAATAATCAGTGTAAAGCACAAATAACACCGCCTTGAACGATTCAAGGGCTTGACAAATAGTAAGCCTATTATTATTATAATACATATTTCGCTATTTGTCAAGTCCCGATCTGAGTGGGAAAGAATGTATATTTGCAGACTCCGCGGACGAAATGTAAATAATTTGTTAAAATCCGGTTTTGTCTATTGACATCTCTGTGTTTACTGTATATACTTGATATATACAGTAAACACAGAGAACACAGTCGCATATACAGAATAAAACGTTCTGTGTGTAAGATCTAAAAGAAAGGTATTACAAAGGAGTGTGAATGTTGCAGTTAATAATCGATAATAAAAGCGGTGCGCCGATATATGATCAGCTTTGTACACAGATAAAGGATCAGATAATACGCGGTGTGCTGAATGAAAATGATCCGCTTCCTTCGATAAGAGGTCTTGCAAAAGATCTGAGGATCAGTGTGGTGACCACGAAACGAGCCTATGAAGAACTTGAACGGCAGGGATTCATATACACCCTGCCGGCTAAAGGAAGTTTTGTGGCACCGAAAAACACTGAGCTTCTGCGGGAAGAGAATCTGAAAAAAATAGAAGAACATATAGGCGAGATCAGAAAGCTTGCGGTATCATGCGGGCTTTCAACAAGAGATATAATAGATATGATCACGCTGGACGAAGAGCTGGAGGAATAAAAATGAATGCACTGAAAGTAGAAGGATTATCAAAAAGATATAAAAGTTTCTCACTTGAAAATGTGAGCTTTGAGCTGCCAAGCGGCTGCATAATGGGTCTTATCGGAGAAAACGGAGCAGGAAAGTCAACGACTATAAAAGCATTGCTCGGACTTATATCTAAGGATTCGGGAAATATCAGCATACTCGGTTATGATATTTCGGACGATAATATCCGTGACAAGATAGGCGTAGTACTTGATAACGTTGGCATACCGCCCGCTTTCAATGTGAAAGACGTTGATTTTATTATGAAGGACACATACAGTGAATGGAACAGCGACACCTATTATTCATACATAAAGAAATTTGATCTTCCCGAAAAGACCCCTTTC
>CADBTD010000062.1 GCA_902797535.1 uncultured Ruminococcus sp.
CAGGAAGTAATCGAATATCTGAAGGCTGTTCATGGAGTTGAGTTCGGTATTATAGGCGTTGTTGTAGTTCGCCTGAGGGTATTCGCCCGCAGCCCACTGATTTATAAGCTCGGCGGAGAAAGGTACACGGATAAGGTTGAAGCCGTGGTCGGCTATAGCGACAACGCTGTCGGAAAGAACGCTGTTCCACAGGCCGTCAAAGGTGTTGGTGCCTGTATTGTAGCCGAACCAGTTTACGCCTGTTATCCAGACTTCCTTGCCGTTTTTGTCATATATCTTGTTGCCGTCGGTGTGCAGCCAGTCATCGCCCTGCTTTGCCTTGGAGGAGCGTTTGATGAGTTTGCTGACATCGGCAGGCTTATCGGAGCTGTTATTGTTGTTATTATCGTTATTTCCGCCCTGAGTGGTCTTGCCGACGCTGCCCTTTTTGATCGTGCATTTCTTGCCGCTGAGGGTAGCTGACTTGACATTCAGAGCGCCCGAAGTGCCGATATTGCAGCCAAGGTCACCGAGGGTAGCGCCGCTTGCTATCTCCTTGTTGAATTCGGCGGGGGTGATGGTAAGGGTATCACCGTCGCATTTATATGTACCGCACCAGCCGTCGCATTTTTTGAGGCCTTCGATTTCAAGTACGAGCGTCCAGTCGGAAACAGCGCTGCCGCTGTTGTTTTTGACCGACATATTCATGCCTGTCATTGTAGCGTCGCCGTCCTGCCAGGTATTGTCGCCGCTGTAGGAGAAAACGAAGTCGCCATCTTTTTCGTCGGACTTTTTCTCTTCTTTTTTCTCTTCCTTTTCTTCGGAGGACTCGTCTTCTTCGGGTTTTTCTTCCTTTTCCTCTTCCGAGCTTTCATCTTCGGGCTGTTCTTCGTCTTCGCTTTCCGCCTGCTCGTCTTCTTCGGGCGAGTCCTCGTCTTCCGACGAGTCCGCGGCGGTTATCGAGGAGCTGTCTTTTTTCAGCTGTTTGTCGCCGCCCTTATCCTTATTTATGACAAGTGCCACGACAGCTATGATAAGTCCTATTACAATGACATTTGCGGTTATGACAAAGCCGAGTGCGGCTTTTTTCGGCATAACAACGTTTCCGCCGTCATTGTTTTCGGGCTTTCTGTTTTCATCGCTCATGCTGTTTACCTCCATATTCTGTAGGAAATGACCATACATTAACATTATACTATAAATCGGCCTGCTTTGCAATAGGGGTGTGATGTAATTATAGTGATTTTTGTGCATATATTTACATGAGGTGATATGAATGACGTTTTGTGAGCTTATATTTCTGGCGCTGAGTCTTTCTATGGACGCATTTGCGGCGGCGGTTTGCAGAGGGCTTTCGGCTGAGCGCCGCGGCATAGGGGAGATGTGTATGACAGGGGCGTGGTTCGGCGGTTTTCAGGCGCTTATGCCTGTGGCGGGATATATCACGGGGGCAGGTCTTGCAGATAAGGTGAGTTTCATCGCACCGCCGCTGTGCTTTATGATGCTGACCTTTATCGGAGCAAACATGATATACGAGGCAAAGAGCGGAAACGGAGGCAATACGGCAGGCAGTCTGATAGTATCTGCGGCGGCGGTCAGTGTTGACGCATTTGCGGCGGGGGTGACACTTGCATTTCTGCGTGCGGATATAGTAAAGTCGGCGGCGGTGATAGGTGCGGTCACCTTTGCAGTGTCGGCGGCAGGAGTGGGGCTTGGCGGGATGCTTGGCGAAAAAGCGCAGGGCAAAGCGGCTTTGGCGGGAGGCGGTGTGCTGATAATACTCGGTGTGAAGATACTGCTCGGGTGGCTTATGTGACAGGGCATATGCTCTCTGTCTGTCAGCCTGAGGTGCCTGCCGAACGGACGGCTTTACATTCTGAGTAATATGTGGTATAATGATTTATCGGATGCCGGATATCAGGACGGTACATTATTATACAGGAGAGATATATGGACAAGAAGAATTTGCTTGAAATAGGAAAAATAACCTCGATAGTGGGGCTGAAAGGCGAAGTCAAGGTATATCCCTGGTGCGATTCGCCGGAATTGCTGTGCGAGCTTGAAACGCTCTACTGGAAAAGCGGCACGCCCGTAAAGGTGGAGAAGGGCAGAGTGCAGAAGAATATGGCTGTGCTGAAGCTGGAGGGGGTAGATACTCCCGAAGCGGCGCAGAAGCTGAGAAATCATGTGCTTTACATGGACAGAGAGGACGTAGAGCTTGAAGAGGGAAGCTGGTTCATCGCCGACCTTATCGGGCTTACGGTAAAGGACAGCACCTCGGGCGAGGTGTACGGCACGCTTTCAGATGTTACGGAGACCGGTGCGAATGACGTATACCACATAAAGGCGGAGGACGGCAGAGAGCTCCTTCTTCCTGCGATACCGCAGGTGATAGACAATATAGACCTTGAAGCAGGCGTTATGGAGATAACACCCCTTGACGGGCTTTTTGATATTTGAGGCGGAAGTATGAGATTTGATATTGCAACACTTTTCCCTGATTTCTTAGAGGGAGCGCTCAGTGAGAGCGTGGTAGGAAGAGCGAGAAAAAAAGGGCTTTTCGAGGCACACTGCCACAATATCCGTGACTACACAAAGGACAAGCACCGCAGAGTAGACGACACGCCCTACAGCGAGCGTCAGGGGATGCTCATGCAGGCGCAGCCTATATACGACTGTTACAAGGCGGTATGTGAAGGCAGGAGACCCCATGTGATATATATGTCGCCGCAGGGAAAGACCCTTACCCAGCAGAGAGCGAGAGAGCTTGCGCAGATGGATGAGATATTCATTCTCTGCGGGCACTATGAGGGTGTTGACCAGAGAGTGCTCGACAGGATAGTTGACGAGGAGATATCCATAGGCGACTATGTGCTGACAGGCGGCGAGCTTCCCGCGCTGGTGCTTATCGACAGCATAGTAAGGCTTCTTGACGGGGTGCTTTCACAGCCCGACTGCTATGAAGACGAGAGCCATTACAGAGGATTGCTCGAATATCCGCAGTACACCCGTCCCGAGGTATGGGAGGGTGAAGCTGTGCCGCCCGTACTGCTTTCGGGGCACCATGCAAACATACTGAAATGGAGGCATGAGCAGGCTCTTCTGACCACAAAAAAGAAAAGACCCGAATTATTGCAGAATGTCGAGTTATCTGCCGAAGATTTAGCTATTTTGAACAACGAGTGTTAATAAAATTTGAGAAAAAATGTATGAGTTGTGACCATGGGAAATTGTTTTTGAATTAATATTGTCCGACTTTACAAAAAATCAAAAATAATTTATTCAGTCTGCACAAGTCAAATCCCCCCTCGGAGAATTGAATTTGTCAAATAAACAGAATTTTTTTGAAATCAAAGGCTTTGGTGATTTTTCGTGTTGACGAAACAAAAAGTCTGCGCTATAATATATTATGGAAAGCGAAGTACGCTATGTCGTATCTTGGCTAAATTAATTACCCTTCATACGGCGTATGTGGGAAGAAGTTAGTTATCAATAGAGTTATGAATGGAGAGGTATTATTATGTACGTAAAAGATGTAGTTGTACAGAATCAGGTCGGTCTGCACGCACGTCCTGCAACATTCTTCATCCAGAAGGCAAATGAGTTCAAGTCTTCTATCTGGATCGAGAAAGAGGACAGAAGAGTAAACGCTAAGAGCTTACTCGGTATCCTTTCACTCGGTATCGTTGGCGGCACTTCCATAAGGATCATTGCTGACGGCGCTGATGAGCAGGCTGCAGTTGACGGTCTTGTTGATCTTGTAGACAGCGGTTTCTCTGAGGACGCAAGATAAGCCGTCCATATAACTTTAGTATCCGAAGCTCCGTGCAATAGTGCGGGGCTTTTTGATTTATGTGCAAAAATCAAAGCCCGCAGCAGATGCGGGCTTTAGCTGTTTTCGTATCAGTCCTCGTCGGCGGTCTTGGGGCGGGCAACATCGGTGCGTGACGCTTCATTTTTGTCGGCGGGAGGTTCGGGGGCGGTTTCGTGAGCGCTGTCCTCGGCTGCGGCAGCGGAAACTGTCTCGGCAGGTGTGCTTTCATCACTAACGGGAGCGATCGGCTGCTGGTCGGGGTTGGGCGCACGTTTTGAAACGGGAAGTTCGATGAAGTAGTTGTACATTACGTCGAGCTTCGGGTCAAAGGTGCTTGTGAAGTCGATATGATAGTGACCGCAGAACCAGTGTTTGTATCGGGTGCGTTCCTTTACGCCCTCAAGAAATTCGGTAAGGCGGTTGCGGCTGTAGCTGTCGTCGTTCTTGACGAGGATAAGTTCACGCTGAACGCTTGTGGGTGCGCAGTGGGTAAGTATATAGTCGACTTTGAAGCCGCAGTCGGTAAGGGTCTGTCTTGCCTCGGCAAGTTCCTCGTCATTCGGAAGCTCCTGAGGCCACCAGTCCTGACCCTCGGTGCGGTAGTCCTTGTCGTGGCTGTCGGCACCGCCGAAAGTAAAGAAGGTGTGTCCGTCTATATCAAAAAGCTGACCTCTCATAAGGTGCAGTATGTGGTCGGAAAGTCTGTGGACACGGCCGCCGTTCCAGCGTTCTTCGGGAAGTTCGTTCAGCAGGTCGAAGTTTTCGTGGTTGCCGTCAAGGAAAAGCACGGAGTAAGGCATATTTTCCAGCCAGTTTCTCCAGTAGAGGTCATTTTCTCCGTTATCCCACACAAGTCCGAAGTCACCGACTATTATCACATAGTCGTCTTTAGTTAGTTCGCCAAGTTCGGGGTTGACTTCGGGGTCAAGCTTATCTATATCGATTGAGCCGTGAATATCTCCCGTAATGAGTATCATGATGAATTTCTCCCATAAAATAATTTTGCATAAGAATTTATTATCCTGAAATTATTATAGCATAATAGTTTGGAAATGTAAAGAGAGCATCCCGCAAAAGTTATTCAAGAATAGCTTTTATGCCGTCTTCACGGATACGCTGACGGTAATATGCAAGTTCTTTGCTGATAAGGTCGTCTATCACCTGCATACCGAGAAGCTCGACGGGTGCACGGTCGTCGGTCAGGGGAGCGCCTTTCTGTTCACAGGGGCTAAGATCGTTCCTGACAGTTGTCATGAGCGAAGCGAGCTGTTCATCGGAAAGTAGTTCGGTGCTTTGCGCAAGGCGGTCAGCCATGCCTTTTTTTGCTGAGGCGAAAAGTTCACGGTTGGTAGAACCCTGAACATCGGCGGTATAAACTTCGGGAAAGACCGAACATATAGTATCGGTAAGGCGTTCGTTCACGCTTCCTGCGCGGTCTGAGCGCATATTCATATTCACTACCATAACGCCGCTGTCGGTGAGGTGTGAGCGTACAAGGCTGAAAAACTCGGCACTGGACATCTGAAAGGGAATGGTTATGTCCTGATAGGCATCTACCATAATGACATCATATTTTTTATCGGAAACGCCAAGATAAGCTCTGCCGTCATATGTGGTGACCTTAACGCTTTCGGGGAGA
>CADBTD010000063.1 GCA_902797535.1 uncultured Ruminococcus sp.
TGTATGTGTCACTTGCACTCTTGCCGGTACCATTCTTTCTTTAATATCCCCCGCCTTTTACAGCGGGGGGATATTTTACTTAAATTCTTCTACATCTATATCCGCAGGCTTGTCTATTTCTTTGCCCACATATCCGCCGTTTTTCCGTCGCTGCTTCACACATTCGCTCAGCAGGTATTCTATCTGTCCGTTCACCGAGCGGAAATCGTCCTCAGCCCAGATGGCTATATCATTGTACAGCCGTTCACTGAGCCTCAGCGGCACTTGTTTCTTGGCTGCCATGGTATTACCTCTTTTCTATCAGTAGATGCTGCCCGAATTTACTACAGGCTGTGCGTCGTGATTGCCGCAGAGAACTACGAGCAGATTGGATACCATAGCTGCCTTGCGCTCCTCGTCAAGCTCCACTACCTGCTTTTCGCTGAGCTGTTCAAGAGCCATCTCTACCATACCTACTGCGCCGTCAACTATCAGCTTTCTTGCGTCTACTATAGCCGATGCCTGCTGTCTCTGGAGCATTGCTGCAGCTATCTCGGGAGCGTATGCCAGATAGGTTATCCTTGCTTCGATAACTTCAAGTCCTGCGTTCTTTACTCTTTCCTGTATCTCGTCACGGATACGCTTTGCCACCAGGTCGCTCGAACCTCTGAGGCTTCCCTCGTCAGCTATGCCGTCACCTGTGGTGTCTACATTCTCTGCTACGTCATACGGATAAAGTCTTACGATGTTTCTGAGCGCTGTATCGCACTGCAGTGAGAGATACTCCTTGTAGTTGTCTACATCGAATACAGCCTTTGCAGTGTCTACCACTCTCCAGATGACCGCTATGCCTATCTCTATGGGGTTGCCGAGGCAGTCGTTTATCTTCTGCTTGTTGTTGCTGAGCGTCATCATCTTGAGCGAGAGCTTCTTGCTGTATGCGCTCATCTGTACATTTACGGAATCAGCGCCGCTGCCCGATGATACCTTTAAGGGAGCGCCGTCGCCTACGTCACCGCTCTGTCTGAGCTTGGTGCCTGCCGCAGGGTTCACTGCTGTGCAGAAGGGGTTTACCCAGTAGAAGCCGTCCTGATTGATAGTGCCCTTGTACTTGCCGAAAAGCGTGAGCACCAGTGCTTCCTGGGGCTTGAGCACCTTGAATCCGCAGAACAGTATCCAGCCCGCCACGAGCCATACTATTCCCAGTCCCGAAAGTACGGGGATACCCATTATCAGTGCAGCTATAGATACTATATAAAGTATCAGCATAAGCATTAAAACTGCCATTCCGTTTCTCTTTGTTGTCAAAATTTTCTCAGTCATGATGTTTCTCCTCCATTTTCAAAACTGTAGTTGCCATAACATTTCTTTGTGATATCAAAATAATATCACATTTATTTCAATTTGTCAAGGTCTTCCGACCCCCAAAAATAAAAAATCGGCAGTATACCCAAAAAGCAGCTGCCGATTTGTTCAGGTTTATTACCCTGTTATAGGGTTCTTATGACCCGATGTTTCATCACAGGTCATATGCTTTTGTACTTTCTGCCCGTATACTGCGCAGAAATGCGGCTTTCGGGCTTTGTATCGAAAAGATACAGCACTATCAGAAACAGCCACTCGAGCGGTTTCATTATTATGTAGACGATGTCTGCCCGAAGCGGTGTGGTGATAGATCTGCACAGCGGATATCCGTACTTGTCGTAAAAACCTCTCAGCGCCCTGTGGAATCGGGGCGTTTTGTCCATGATAAGGTCCTCAAAGGCGTTTGCTATGCAAAGCTGACGGTTAACTATTATCCTGTCCCCTGCCCTTGTGCCCATCCTCAGAGGTCTGACGAGCCTTCTGTGGCCTCCTGCCGCTACGGTACACAGATAGTGTCCCTCATAGTATGTGGGGGGCGGCGGCGTTTGTGTTGAGAATGTCCAGTCTGCCGTCATGGTGAAAGCCTTGGTGAGAGCGTCCGCACCCTGCCCCGTAAGCAGCAGTATCATCGCAAGCACAGCCAGTGCAGGTATCAGTGACAGAAATACGAATCCTATCTTTCCCGAGGTCTTTTTCAGCAAACGGTATATCACGCCGTTAAGACCGCTTTCGGGGATATTCCCGTCCGCCTCAAAGTTCTTCAGCACACAGGCTATCTCGTCAGCACAGCTTCTTGCGGATATCATCATATAGTTTACGGGCAGCACGAACAGCACTGCTATCGAGATCTTGTCATTGATCTGTCCCCACAGCTGTATGATGTACAGCGCCGAAAGTATGATCCCCGACACCGACATACCTGTCAAGAGCGAGCTTATCAGCGGCGGTTCACGTCCTTCATAGGTGAAATTCATCACTAAAGTGGTCATGACCGAAGCTGTAAGCAGTATCCAGTACCATGTTCCGAACTCCTCGGAGATATATTCATGGTAGGCTTCATCCGATGTCCCGCCTATCACAATAGGCGCCTGCCACGACTTCCCCGATATGCCCACAAACAAATTTTCCCATACAAGCTGACAGAAACCGCCGAAAGCCGCCGCCATGAAGTAATTGAGCCTGCGCGTTTTACGACTGCGGCATTTTGTCAGTATCCTCTTTATGAACGGCAGCTGCTTTTCATTTACGGGAGCCGCTTTCAGCAGACTGTCATACGGCACGAAAAGATAGTAAATATCCAGCCCCGTTATCACAAACGGAAGCACGACACAAGCCGTCAAAATAAAAATAGATACGATAATATCCATAATATACCCCCTGCTGCTGATGCTCACGATATTTTTGTAACCGTTCTGATCATTCTCTCTCACGTTCTGTAATATTCAGGCTCATGTATATCATATCACATATAAAATCGTTTGTCAATAGGTTTTTATTGAATTTCGATATTTTTATTTTGATTTTCAAAAATTCAATATCGTTTTGCGTTTTATGCCCCAACAGTTTGCAGCGTAAAATATTCCACAAATCGGTGTACATTTTATGTACAAAACGCCAAAATTTTGAAAAAGCATACAAATTTTTGTAATACTCTTGCAATATTTAGAAAAGTGTGCTATAATAATATCAATGAAAGGGGTTTTCAAAATGGTTTCCAGGACCGTGACGGTCATTAACGAAGAGGGTCTTCACATGAGACCCGCAGGTGCTCTCGCAAAGTGCGCAATGTCCTATGAAAACTGCGAGATAACACTTGTTTACAACGGCAGGCGCACTGATGCAAAGTCGGTGATGCAGATAATGCTTGCAGGCATAAACTGCGGCGCTCAGCCTACTATCGAGGTAAGCGGAACAGATGAACAGCGTGTTCTTGATGAGCTTGCCGAACAGTTTGCAAAAGGTTTCGACTAATAGTATGCTATATATAAACACCTCCTTCTTTTTCCTGCCCGAGCATGACCGCTCGGGCTTTTCCTTTGCTTATTTTCATCAAACTTTCACAAAGAAACATCTCAAAATAGGTTGACAAATCAACTTAGCTGTGCTATACTGTATAAGCGTCGTTAAGTTGACTAATCAACTTAATCCGGCAACAGACTATATTATTATCGGAGAGGATGAAATTTGGAAACAGAACTGCTTGAAAAGATATCGCTGCTGATGATGCGCAAGAATCAGAGCATAAAACGGCTCTACGGCACTTATAATATAGAGATGAAACTGTCATCTGCGGCCTGCCTTTTCATACTGAAAAACAGAGAGGGAGGGTGCTCTGCAAAAGAACTGCGTGACAATGTATGCTACGATAAGGCTTTTATCTCACGCACACTGTCAGAGCTTCAGAGCGAAGGATATATCGTCAGAAATCCCGATGACGATGACAAACAGCGCGGCTTCAGATATATGCTGAGCGAAAAAGGCGTGAGATTCACCGAGGAACTGCGCAGCCACTACAGCGACCTCAGAGAGGCATCGGAAAGAAATATCTCAAAAGAAGATCTTGCTATTTTTTTCCGTGTGTCACAACAGCTGATAGAAAATATCGGAAACCTCGCAGAGGAAAGAGAAAAGAAAAAGGAGGAAACATCTACCGATGCTTGAACTGAAGAACATAACCAAGGAATACCCCGCAGGAAATGACGTTGTTCACGCCCTGAGAGGTATAAGCCTTAAATTCCGCAGCAGTGAGTTCGTTTCGATACTCGGACAGTCGGGCTGCGGCAAGACCACCATGCTCAATATTATCGGCGGACTTGACCAGTATACCGACGGCGACCTTATAATAAACGGACGCTCTACCAAGGATTTCAAAGACCGTGACTGGGACACATACAGAAACCATTCCATAGGCTTTGTTTTCCAGAGCTATAACCTTATCCCGCATCAGACCGTACTGCAGAATGTAGAGCTTGCTCTGACGCTTTCGGGCGTTTCAAAATCAGAACGCCGCGAGCGTGCAAAAAAAGCCCTTGAGGAA
>CADBTD010000064.1 GCA_902797535.1 uncultured Ruminococcus sp.
CTGGCTTGAGGAATCGGTGGTTTCAGCCGCATATTCCGTAAAGTTAGCCTGATGTATCTGGCATCCTTCGTTTATTACCTGTTCAGCCATGATCGAACCGTTGTGTGTAGACTTAACGGTAACTCTGGAGTTCGGAGCAAGTACAACGCCCTGCTGAGCCTTGTTGAAGACGATGTTTGTACCGGCTTTGCCGCGGAAATTGAACATCAGCTTCTTAGCCTGCTCTCCGTAGAGTGCCTGTTCGCCGTCTACTGTTACTTCACGGTCGAAGAGGAAGTCGCTGGGGACATCTGTAACATTTATTACGAGAGAATAATCGGTCACACCGCTCTTGCCCTTGACATCAAGACGAGCCTTGACAAGATCCTCAGCCTTGATATTTACAACGTTTCTGCCTTCACCGCATTCGATGACAGTCTTGTAGTTGTTGGGGTCATCACTGGGATTGTACATCGTAACAGTGGTGTTGGTGCCCGAAGTATTTTCCTTGGCGTAAGCAGCAGATACATTCTTTAATGCAGAAAATGCCTTGTCAAAGTCTATCTGATAAGTGGTATCACTGACATGATAGAGTGCTGCGGCAAGGTCGCTCATGTTGTTGAATACACCGGAAGTATTTCCGTTGGGGTCAACAAGTCTTACACCGTTGCCGTTGTTGGGAGTTCTGTCGATAGTTACTTCATCGGGGACTATCATCTTCCAGAGATAGTCAAGAGTTACACCGTTCATCTGTGTGATCTTATGCATATTTTCAGCAAGCTGATCAGCATCTTCAAGATCAAGAGAACCTATATAAATATAGTTTTCGCCCTTGTCTATCGAATGTGTAATGTTGTTTGTGCTGCCGAAAGCATCACCTGACGGATAGAAGTACTGAGTTGCGAATATACCCTCCATATGATTTCTCTGGAAATAGTCATACGAGAATACTGCATACTTGTTTGCACTGCCGAGAGAAGCGGAAGTAGCATACTTGAATGTTCCGAGGTCTACCTGCTGTGTAGACTGACCTGCGATTGCGGCAGTTGAGGGCAGTATACCGAAATTGCCTGCTGCATAGGAAACAAGCCCTACAGAATTGGCAATAAGAGTAAGTGCCAGAACGCCCGCTGCGATCTTCTTTGATCTCTTCATTGATAATTCCTCCTATAATTTTTTTGGATCCCTTTCCCATTAGAAATTTTTGTACACAAAAATATCTATGTAGTTAGATTATATACTAAATAAACAGGCTTGTCAATAGATTTTTAAGACTTTTTATTTATTTTATGAATACGTACAATTTAACGTAAACGTTTTTAGCAAATGTAACAACTTGTAACCGTTTTTACAAAACATTAATCAAATGTTGTGCTCTGTTCTCACAGCACAGTCACAAGCTCGTCTTCCGGGCGGGAGAGTTCATGTCTGGGTGAGGGTGCAGCTTCATCTGACGGATATCCCGCAGGGAAAAGCGCAATGAGCTCGGTGTCCTTCATTTCAGGGAAAACTTCCTTGAACATGGGCGCATCAAAATGGCCTATCCATGTAGAGCCGAGACCGAGAGCGTGTATCTGCAGCATTATCTGTGTGGAAACTATGGCGGCATCTATCTCGGCAAAATTCTTGCTGTCGTACTGTCTTACCCAGGCTTCGTCGGTCTTTGCACCCACTGCAAATATTACGGGCGCATCACCTATGAACTTCATTTTAGTGCAGGATACCGCCTTTTCACGGGCTTCCTTGCTTTTGAGAACAAGTATGCGGAACGGCTGATTGTTCACCGCAGTAGGTGCATAAAGCGCCGCCTTGACGATGCTGTCTACCTGTTCGTCTGTGACCGGACGTGAGGGATCAAAGCTCCTTACCGAATATCTGTCCCTTGCAAGCTGTAAAAAATCATTCATTGTGATTACCTCCATGATTGTATACCTTTCTGATAGGTTTAACTTTATTATATCTTAGACAGGCAGGTTTGTCAAGAAAAATATATTTGATGTATATGCAAGGTTGACATTGGTGCGGCGCTGTGTTACAATTAAAAAAATGTGAATTGCTAAAGCTGTTTTTATATGATCTATCAAAACAGTAAATTCTTGATAGTAGGTGATGATATGTTTTGTCCTAAATGCGGAAGCAATATGCCCGATGGTGTGAAATTCTGTCAGAACTGCGGAACTCCGCTGGCACAGCAGACTCAGGTGCCGCCCGACACTGCGTCTCAGCCGCAGATGTACACGGCTGCGCCGCAGCAGTCCTCCGATGTGCAGAAAGAGCCTAATCAATTGCTGATATTCTTTCTTACGGTGCTTATATGCGGAAGTATACTTGCGGCGGTCATGCTGTTTGTAAAGCCCGGGTATCTTATCAGCAAGGACGACAGCAGTTCGGTTACAGCCTCATCACGGAAGGATAAAAAATCTGATGAGGCTCCCGACAAGAAGGAAGACAGTTCATCTGAGGAAAAGACCGAGACTCAGACCGAAAAGCCTGCGGAGACCTCTGCCCCCGAGGGAACTGTCACCGAAGTGCAGACCGAAACAAAACCTTCCGAAACATCAGCGCCTGTCGAAACAAGCGGTCCCGAAGGTCCAAGCGGCGTTCCGGACGTAGAGATAACAAAGTATCATACCGAAGAAAAGCCCGAAATGGAGGCTTTTGACTGGTTCTACGGGCAGAACGGTGTGGTTGAGTCAGTTCCTGAGGGTGCTGAGGAGATAACCGATATCGCATATATAATCGGCGGCTGGAAGTGCCTTATGGACTATAACCCCTCTGATGAGAGTTCAAATATGAAGGAACTGGATAATGCTGATATCTCACTTTCAAATTCCAAGGTGAAGATGACTCTCAAAGGCTATAAACTTGTAATGCCCGGTGACAGCGGAACTTTTAGTGTTGACGGTGATGATCCCGAGGAAGTTCTTGGTGACTGGGACAACGGAAAAGTAAGCCTTGATACCGGCTCTATGGTCATAAAGATCGAGCATTTCTACATGATGAAAGATGCGGACGGCACCGAACGTCAATACGGCGTAGGAAAGCTGTACGCAGGTGATCTCGATTTCGGTTATATCGCTCTTGTACGTCCGTAAACAGCATATATCACAAAGCCCGTGAATGGTCTGTGTGACCTGTTCACGGGCAATTTTATACTTTAATAAGTCTTATGTCAGTATGAACATATTAACTCATGAGCCGATGCCGTATCCTCTCTTTCTTTGTCAGGACCCGAAAGCGCCGATAAGTATCATCACAAGCAGCCCGAGCAGGAACATTACCGACATCATGATGATAAGGAGCATCCGCTGCTTTTTCTTGTTTTTTCTTATTTCGCCCGCTTTTCCGCTTGCCTGAAACATTATTGTAAACAGTGCGAGTCCTGTTACCCAGAACAGTTCATCTCTGAAATTTGTCACAAAAGTGTTGTTTCCTGTATAGTAGAGAGATATCACTATCGCAAGAAACAGCGTTACTATGCCAATTCTTGACCACAAAAGTGTTTTTTTGATTATCTGTTCCTTGTCCTCTGTGGTATAGTCAACTACCTTTTCAACTATCTCTTTTGTCTGCTTGTCCATGTCCTCACTTTTCCTTTCTCCGTCTATAAGTTCACGGATGTCTACGTTGTAATAATCGGCCAGTTCGACCAGTATGCTTATGTCGGGCATATTGTTTCCGTTTTCCCAGCGTGAAACTGTTCTTCCCGACACGCCGAATTTTTCGGCAAGCTGTTCCTGAGTAAAGCCTTTTTCTTTACGAAGCTCTCTCAGAAAGCTGCCTATCTTTACCTGATCCATTTGCCGGCCTCCTCGTCTTTCTTGCTTCCATGATAGCATTTTTTCGGGCATCAGTCCACGACACAAAGTGAGAAATGCCGCTTTTTTTCTGCCCGACAGACTATGTCTTGTTTATTCTGCACTAATATAAGCAGAAATGATTGTCAGATATAACCAAGCTGCGCTTGCATATACTATTATACTTTATTGATATAAAAAAGTCAACAGTCTGTGATACCACAGACTGCTGACCCGAATATAATTACTTTATGAAAGTGAATTCTTCCAACTCAAAGAGCTGTTTGCCGTCAAAGTATTCCTTAGTCCAGCCCTCAACTCCGTGTTCGCACTTGAAGTATACAGCGTGTCTGCCTGTAACGTTCTTTATGCGGCCCTTGTATACGCCGTCGCCGAGACCTATCTCTACGCAGCCTATCTCTTCGCCGTCCTCATAGCTGTCAAGCAGTATCCTTATCTTGCTGTAGGTGCCCATACCCTTGATCTTCATAGCTATCTGCATTGAGTCGCCTGTATAGTCGGTGCCGAAGTCAAAATATCTGTAACCGAGTATGCAGCCATCGGTTATGTTCGATACTGTGCGGGTGAACAGATCCTTTTCTGTTATGAAGCAGCCGCCCTTCAGTACGCAGGCGATCTCAGCCGGGTATATCTTGTAAGCATCGAGGCTGTCTTCAAATCCGAGAGAAGTCATCTCAACAGGGGGTATAGTGCCGTCGGGAAGTATCTCGATCTTTTCAACGCAGGCACGGCGCGACATTATGGTATTGTTTGTCATTCTGTGGTAGAATACATACCACTGGCCCTTTATGCATACGATAGAACCATGATCGTTTCCGCCGGGGTAGTCAACACCTGCGTCGATGATGTAGCCCTTGTACTCGAAAGGTCCTGTGGGTGAATCCGACACTGCATAAGCGAGCCTCGGGCAGATGCGGCAGGAATATATGAGATAGTACTTGCCGTTTACCTTTCTCGGTGAACTTGCTTCAAAGAAGCGGCTTTCCTTGGGTTCGTTATCATCATCCTTGATAACTGAATGCTGATATGAACCGGGGAGTACGGTACACATATCGTTTCCGTCAAGTTCGTTCATATGTGACTGAAGATAGCCGTAGTAAACGTATACCTTTCCATCGTCGTCAACAAGAACGCCTGCGTCATTGAAAGTACCTTCGTCGCCTACCTCTGCGCCGTCGGTCTTATACTGCGAAAGAAGTCTGAACGGACCCTCGGGGCGGTCTGCAACGCCTATAGCGCCCTTTGAACCTACGATATAGGAATAAAGATAATATTTGCCCTTGTTCTCAACAACGTCGGGGGCATAGCATTCCTTGTCGGTCCAGGGGGTGTCGGCAGGACGCTCGCCTGCCTGGGTGCGGAAGCTGTCTCCGTGGCACTGCCAGTTGTTGAGGTCGTCAACGCTTGCAGACCATACTTTCAGCTTGTGGTCGCAGAAATCAGGTGCGCCCGGGCGGTCATGTGAACCGTAAAGATAAACTCTGTCGCCGAAAACTCTCGGCTCGCCGTCGGGGATATACTCCCATAAAGGCAGGATAGGATTCATGATAAGACATCTCCTTTAGGTATTATATGGTATTTTATGCCGTGATCCTGACACGGACTTTGATCTCATGACAATATTTTACCACACAAACGCATATTTTTCAATAGCTTATCGTGTCGGGATAGGTGGCATTTTATGCACATAGAGCATTTTGTGTTGCACTTTTGGAAATGTTTATATTTGTTGACAAAAGTGTCTTTTGATGTTATAATCAATACAGCGATGTTCTGCGCCGCTTGTGTCCTTGAAAATATAACTTTAAATATTTCAGGGAATAAACAGAGAAAAGGAGACGGGTCACACCATGAAAGGTTTTATCAAGGCATTAAGACTGCTGCTTTTGCTTATACTTTTCAATGCTGTTTCGATATGCGGCATATTACGCAAAGTTCCTGCGGCGCTTATCATTGTTATGGGTACAGCACTGATACACGGCATATATTTTATTGTCAGGCCTCAGAAAAAGCCCGTGTGTGCCGAAAGGCGTCTGGTGACACTTTCAAACGGTGCCTGCATACTCGGCTACGGGATACTTTTGTTCCTGCTTGAGATACCTGCATGGCTTATACTTATGATATTTGACCAAAATCCCGAAAGGATCATATGGGACATCATACCTGCATTTTTCTTTATACTGATAGTCGTGATAAGCGGACTTATAAGGACGGCTGTGGGTGCAAGACAGCACAGGACGGCAAACTATATACTGCTGTTTCTGACCTGGTATCTGCCTTTTATAAATGTTATCGCTCCCGTGAGGATATACAGGCAGGCAAAGCGTGAATTCAATTTTGAGCAGGCAAGGCATGAGCTTGATGATATGCGTGCGGAAAATCAGATATGCCGCACAAAATACCCTATAGTAATGGTACACGGTATATTCTTCCGTGACTGGCAGCTGCTCAATTACTGGGGAAGGATACCTAAAGCTCTTGCAAAAAACGGAGCTGATGTGTCTTATGCATCGCAGCAGTCGGCGGCAAGTATACATCAGAGCGCGGGAGAGATAGCGTCTCACATAGAGAACGTAATAAAAATGACGGGCGCTGAAAAGGTCAATATAATCGCACATTCAAAGGGCGGTCTTGACAGCAGATATGCGATATCAAGGCTTGGTATGGACAAATATGTGGCATCTCTCACAACAATAAACACACCTCACAGGGGATGCAAATGGGCAGACAATGCGCTTGAAAAATGTCCGCAGGGCATAAAGCGGTTCGTCAGTGATAAGTATAACTCACTGTTTAAAAAGCTGGGAGATACATGGCCTGATTTTATGGCGGGAGTTGAGGAGCTTACTGCTTCGTCGTGTGAGAAGTTCAACAGGGAAGTTCCCGATATGCCCGGCATAAAATACACAAGCATAATGTCAAGGATGGTCAGTCCCAAGTCGGCGGGATTCCCGCTGAATATAGGGTGGTTTTTAGCAAAAAAGGATTCCGCAAAGGGCAACGATGGTCTGGTGGGCGTTGATTCGGCGCTGTACTGGGAAGACTCGAGAATGATCCCCGATACCAAAAAGCGCGGCATTTCTCATGGGGATATGATAGACCTTATGCGGGAGAACATCGAGGATTTCGATGTGCGCGAGTTCTATGTACAGCTTGTCCGTGAACTGAAAGAACAGGGCTATTGACGGGTAATACAGCATAACATCTTTACTTTTGTGTTAAACTATGATATAATGATATTTAATGAGCTTGCAAAAAATTTGCTCACTGTACGGAAAGGATATAACAAATGAATCTATTGTTTGTCGGAGATGTTGTCGGAACAGCGGGCATCGACATACTTGAAAGGTATATCTACAAGCTGAAATGCGATCACAGCATTGATTTTACTGTTGTCAACGGAGAAAACTCCGCGGTGGGCAACGGGATCACCAAACAAAGCTATGACAGGCTGATGAGACTCGGTGCAGATGTTGTCACCGGGGGAAATCATTCCTTTCAGCAGCGAGGCTGTGAAGAACTATATGAACAGAACGCTACACTGTTAAGACCAGCAAATTATCCTGACGGAGTGATAGGCACCGGGGTCTACATCGCTGATCTTTTTCCGGTCAGGATAGCGGTGATAAATCTTATGGGAACTGTGGGGCTTGAAGCTCTTGAAAATCCGTTTTTCACGGCAGACAGGCTCATAGATGAGGCGGGAACGCCGAATATCATAATAGATTTTCATGCTGAGGCAACTTCGGAGAAAAAGGCTCTGGGACACTATCTGGCAGGAAGGGTAACGGCTGTTCTCGGAACTCATACCCATGTTCAGACTGCCGATGAGATGATACTGAAGGATCATACCGCATATATCACTGATGCGGGTATGTGCGGTCCCGAGATATCGGTACTCGGCATAGATCCCGAAATAGCTGTAGCACGCATGAAGTATCATTATCCTGCGGTATTCCGCCCAAGCAGCAGTCCGTCTTTCATAAATGCGGTAGTGGTATCATTTGATGAAAAATTAGGCAAAGCAAACAAAATCGAACGTATAATTATGAGATAACTTCCAAAAAAGATATTTAACTATTGCAAAATTTGATGTGATGGTGTATAATATATCATAAGTTTACCGAACAGGAGGTTAAGAACAATGGAAATACTGAAAGTATCCTCACGCTCGGTGCCGAATTCGGTAGCGGGAGCTATCGCAGGCGTTATTCGTGATAAGGGTGCGGTCGAGGTCCAGGCCGTAGGCGCAGGTGCTGCCAATCAGGCTATAAAGGCTGTTGCTATAGCAAGAGGCTATCTTGCACCGCTCGGTATAGATATGATCTGTATACCGGCTTTTGCAAATGTGACTATCGATACCGAAGAACGCACAGCTATCAAGCTTATCTGCGAGGAAAGATGATAAATGGGGGAAGGCGTATAATGAAAAGCGTTTTCCCTTTTTGATTATATCAATTCGGTTACAGGAGACAGGTGAAATGAAAAAGATAGGTCTGGTGGGCGGCACAGGTCCTGAGTCTACACTTATGTATTATAAGGAACTCAACAGCAGGATCGACAGACTGACAGACAGCAGTTCAATGCCCGATATCGCAATAGAAAGCGTAGATTTCAGAAGAGCATGGAAGTATGTGTCGGACGGCAGGTATGACGAACTTTCGGATTATCTTGCCGAGAAAGTCGAGTGTCTGAAAAGAAGCGGTGCTGATATAATATCGCTTACTGCGGCTACTATGCATATAGTTTATGATGATGTCTGCCGTAAGACCTCGGCCGGACTTGTGAGCATCCCGGAAGCAGTGAGTGATGAGGCCGTGAGCCGAGGGATAAAGACCGCAGGTCTTCTCGGAACGATCTTTACTATGGAACAGGACTTTATGAAAAAAGATTTTATCTCCGCAGGGATAAATGTAGTCGTTCCGGAAAAACAGGATCGTGAGCTTATCGCAAAGCGTATATTTGAAGAGCTTGAGGCAGGTATAGTAAAAGAGAGCACATTAAAGGAATTTACAGATATTATAGAAAAAATGAAGGCAGAGCAGGGAATTGAAGCGGTGATACTCGGCTGTACCGAGCTTCCGCTGATACTAAATAGTGACAACTGCCCCACTGTGTGTCTTGATGCGGTGGATATACATATAAAAAAGCTCGTCGGGCTTGCGCTCGGTGAACATAAAAAATAATATAAAAAAGAGGGAGATGAATGAATGGAACAGGTACTTAGCTGCAGCGGTCTGTCAAAGTCTTACGGCGGATTTCCCGCACTTTCCGATGCGTCGTTCAATCTTTACAGCGGCAGGATAATCGGACTTCTTGGACCTAACGGCAGCGGAAAGACAACATTCATAAAAATGGCAGCGGGGCTTCTGAGGCCCGACAGCGGAGAACTGAAGATATGCGGGAATGATATCGGCGTTGAAACAAAAAGCGTTGTGTCATATCTTCCCGATCGTGACTATCTGCCCGATTATATGAAGGTAGCTGACACGATAAAGCTGTTTTCGGACTTCTATACGGATTTTGACGCACCTAAAGCTCTTGATATGATATCAAGGCTCAGTGTGGATATAAACAAGAAGTTCAGCCAGCTTTCAAAGGGTATGCGTGAGAAGATACAGCTTTCTCTTGTCATGAGCAGAAACGCAAAGCTCTATCTGCTTGATGAGCCTATCGCTGCGGTCGATCCTGCTGCAAGAGATTATATTCTCGATACTGTTATGAAAAACTACAACAAGGAAGCGGCTGTTCTTATATCAACACACCTGATCTACGATATAGAAAAGCTGCTCGATGATGTTCTTATGTTACAGAACGGCACTGTACGTCTTTATGATTCCGCGGAAAACATTCGTCAGCAGACAGGATTGACTGTTGATCAGTATTTCAGGGAGGTGTACAGATGTTAGGAAAACTTATAAAAACTGACTTGAAAAGCACTGCAAGGCTGTTTTTGCCTTTGTGCGGTGCTATTATGGCACTGTGCATAACAATGGTGCTGTGTATGAAAGTAATGCCTGAATCTGACCTCGGTAATCTGACAAAAAGCATCACATACGTTATATATAATATAGCGATATTCGCTTTTTCGGTTCTTGCGTTTTTTGTGCCGATACTCAGGTTCAGAAGCTGTATAATGAAGGATGAAGCATATCTTATGCTTTCTATCCCGATAAAGCCATGGATGCATCTGGTAAGCAAACTGATATGCTCACTGATCTGGGTGACAGCATCACGCATATGCAAGTACATAGTATCTATGGTGATGGCAGCGGCTGCCGGTGAAGATGCCAACCATATGAATTCAAGTTTTGCTATGCTTTTCGGCGAGCAGATGAATACTAAGAAGATCCTCATCTGGAATTTCTGCATGGAGCTTCTTCTTGTGATAACGATACAGCTTTTCACATACTTAGTGTCTATCATTTCGGCAAAGTCAGCAAAGCACAGAAGAGGTCTTTCCGTGGCATATACTATAGGCGGAACAGTGCTTATGAGCTGGGGATTCGGAGCTGTGCTGATGTTCTACTTCAAGTATATCGCTCCCGAAAGCCGTGTCTCAAATGTGGCAGACGGGCTGATAACTGTGTATATTCCCTCGATCATCTATCTGGCAGTGCTTTCGGTAGCATTCTATACTGCGTCTGCACTGATACTCACAAAAAAATTCGATCTGCTCTGAGCAGAAAAA
>CADBTD010000065.1 GCA_902797535.1 uncultured Ruminococcus sp.
AAACGCTTCAAAGTCGAAGGGCAGGAGTTTATCGGGCACTTCGCCGTAAACGTAATCAAGGTTATAGAAGCTGCGGTTATCGGGGCGAAGCAGGTGCCGTACTCCCGAGTACTGCGGAGTAGGCATATAGTCGGTCACGAGTGTCCTGTTACGGCCTTTCTGACCTGAGCAGTAGGACACTCCGAACGCCGCACCTGCGCTCACTCCGTAGAAGATATCGGCGGTCACGCCCTGTTCGATAAGGGCATCCATGACTCCTGCCGAGTATGCAGTACGGCTCGCACCGCCCTCTGCTATTATTCCGATCTTTGACATTTTTATCGTCCTTTCTTTTGCGGTCTTATTTTTTTCGGCTGTTGTCAAAACCCCAATGCGGCGCAAGCCACACCAAAACGCTCAAAGTAATGTCTTGGGATTCATGCGATACCCCAGATGTTCTTCGCATAATCCTTTATCGTTCTGTCAGACGAGAATTTACCCGCACTGCACATATTCAGCCAGCACTTTCTTGCAAAGCCTGTTTCGTCACGGTAGTCCGCATTAGCTTTCAGCTTTGCTTCAACATAGCTCTTCAGGTCGCCGAGCACATAGTAGTGGTCGGGCTTGTGCCAGCTTGCGCCGTCTGTCAGCGATGCGTACAGCTCCTTGAATGTGCCCTCTTCGCCGCTGTGTTCACGCTCTTCGCAGTCGGTGAAGCTGCCGTCTATCAGCTTGTCGAGGACCCTCTTTATCTTCGGGTCGGCTAAAAGCTCACGGGGGTCGTAGTCGGGCATGGTCTTTTCAAGCTCCTCGACTCTCGCACCGAAGATATAGTTGTTCTCTTCGCCTGCTTCCTCGGCTATCTCGATGTTCGCACCGTCGTATGTGCCGAGGGTCACAGTGCCGTTGAGCATCAGCTTCATGTTGCCCGTGCCGCTTGCCTCGGTGCCTGCGGTGGATATCTGCTCGGAAATGTCAGAGCCTGCCACCAGCTTCTCGGCGTAGGAAACGTTGTAGTTTTCCACGAAGACTACTTTTATAAGGCCTTTAACGCTGTCGTCTGCGTCTATCATTTTGGCTATCTCACCGATAAAGCGTATTATCGCTTTTGCACGGCGGTATGCGGGTGCGGCCTTTGCTCCGAAGATATAGGTGGTAGGCACGAAGTCCCTTATACTGCCGTCCTTTATGCCGTAGTAGATGTACAGTATCGAAAGTGCGTTCATGAGCTGACGCTTGTACTCGTGCAGGCGCTTTATCTGGGTGTCGAATATCGTGTCGGGGTCGATGTAGTGCTCACCGCTGTCGTGCGCTGCGATATAGTCTGAAAGCTCACGCTTTTTGTGCTTCTTTATCTCAATGAATTCACGGAGCACCTTTTCATCGTCGGCATATTTTTTCAGCTCTGCCAGTTTGTCAAGGTCTTTGACCCAGTCCTCCGAGCCGAGCAGTCTTGTTATCAGCGCCGAAAGCTCGGGGTTGCAGAGTCTGAGCCATCTGCGCTGAGTTATGCCGTTTGTTTCGTTCAGGAATCTTTCGGGGTACAGCTTATACCAGTCCGCAAGTGTAGAGCTTTTGAGTATCTCGGTGTGTATAGCTGCAACGCCGTTTATGTGCGAGCCCACATAGCACGCCATATTTGCCATTCTCAGCTTGCCGCCGCCTATCGGCGCAAGGTCGGCTATCTTTTCCTTGTCGAAGCCCTCATGCTTTTCGGCGTACATCTGCGCCTTGAATTTTTCGGATATCATAAGGCAGATGTCGTAGATCCTCGGGAGAAGCTCGGCCACAGTCTTTGTGTCCCACTTTTCGAGAGCCTCCTGCATGATGGTGTGGTTGGTATAGTTGAACACCCTCTGTGCTATGCCGAAAGCGGTATCAAAGTCATACTCTTCCTCGTCAGTGAGTATACGGATAAGTTCGGGTATCGAGATAACGGGGTGAGTGTCGTTGAGCTGTATCTGCACGAAGTCGGGCAGAGTGTCGAGCGAGCCGTGAAGTTTCTTATGCTTGCGGACTATATCCTGCACCGAAGCCGACGAGAAGAAGTACTCCTGTTTGAGTCTGAGCATACGGCCCTTGTCTGTGCTGTCGTTGGGGTAGAGCACTGCGGATATGCTTTCTGCCTCTGCACGGTCTGTGAAAGCATCGCTGAAGTTTCCGTCGTTGAATTTATCAAAGCTGAATTCGCTGAGCGCCTCGGCCTGCCACAGACGCAGAGTGCCCACATTTTTTGTGCCGTAGCCTATGACAGGCATATCGTAGGGCACAGCACGCACGTTTTCGCCCACAGCGAAAGCCACTTCAACTGCGTCCTCGTCGTGTCTTACCGACCAGGGGTCACCGTATCTCTGCCAGTCGTCCGCAAACTCCTGCTGGCCGTAGGTATCGAGTATCGCCTGTTTAAAAAGTCCGTATTTATAGCGTATGCCGTAGCCGTCGAGGGGCAGGTCATGTGCCGCCGCCGAATCGAGGAAGCACGCCGCCAGTCTGCCCAGACCGCCGTTTCCAAGTGCAGCGTCCTCTATCTCCTCAAGCTCGGAAAGCGAGCGCCCAAGCTCGGCAAAAGCCTTTTCTGCGGTGTCATACAGTCCCGTACAGAGCAGGTTGTTGTACACCAGTCTGCCCACGAGGAATTCCATTGAAAGGTAAGCCGCCCTGCGGCCGTCGAGGTGTGCTTTGCGGCTGTTTGACCAATTGTCCGAAATTTCGGACATCACTTCTTCGGACAGTGCCATATGGAGCTGCTGCGGCGAAGCGTTATCAGCGTTTGTGCAGTATTCTCTTTCAAGACGGAGAGCAATATTCTCCGCCAGTTTTTCTGCGTTTATCATGTCGGTTTCCTCCGTATTTTAATATATGTTTGTGATCTGTCTTGCTGTATGAGTTTATTGCTGTGAGGGATAATTGCGGTTTTTCTACTACGTTTCGGCGAGTGCAAATATTCCGCACAGCGGAATATTTGTTGCGCCAAGACGTTTTTTTATAAAACGTCTTGGTGCGATCTTCCGTAGGTAACGGTCAGCCTGCGAAGTTTCTCAGCCAATTCGTCCGTCAGCTCGCCGCCTGTCATTCGCCACTGCCAGTTTCCGCCCAGCGTTGACGGCGTGTTCATCCTCGCTTCGTGACCCAGCCCGAGTATATCCTGCATGGGCGCTATGGCGGTGTCCGAAATGCTCGCCCACGCCGCCCGTATCATGCCGTCGGGAATGTCTTTGTTTCGTTTTACATTCAGATACTCGCGGCAGAATCTCAGCGTCTTTCTGCTTTCCGATGCCACCCAGCCTGCCGCCGTTTCGTTGTCGTGCGTGCCCGTGTAGCATACGCAGTTCTTCGTGGTGAAGTTGTGCGGAAGATATCCGTTCTCGGGGCTGTCAAACGCAAACTGCAATACCTTCATGCCGGGATACCCCGAAGCCTTCAGCAGCTTTGCGACTTCTTTAGTGATAAAACCCAGGTCCTCGGCGATTATCCTCTGCTTTCCAAGCTCGGCTTTCATCGCCTTGAAAAGCGCCATTCCGGGGCCTTTGCGCCACTCGCCTATGACAGCGTCCTCGTTGCCGTAGGGTATGGTGTAGTAGCTCTCAAACCCCCTGAAATGGTCTATCCTTACCACATCATATGTGGTGCAGGCGGTGCGCAGTCTTTCCGTCCACCATCTGAAGCCCTCTTTTTCATGAACGTCCCAGCGGTAAAGCGGATTGCCCCAGAGCTGACCCTTTGCGGTGAAAACGTCGGGGGGACAGCCTGCCACGTCGATGGGCGTTTTGTCTTTGTCCAGCAGAAACAGTTCGGGGTGCGTCCAGACCTCGACGCTGTCGTATGCCACATATATAGGTATGTCGCCTATCATGTCTATGCCCAGCGAGTTCACATAGCTTTTGAAGGCGTTCCACTGTTTTGCGTATTCATACTGCAGAAAGATGTAGAACCCTATGTCGTCGCTGTATTTTTTGCGTGCCTTTTCAACGGCGGTCTTCTCAAACATTTTCAGCGGCTTTTCCCACTCATACCATGCCTTGCCGCCGTGTGCGTCCTTCAGCGCCATGAACAGTCCGTAGTCATTGACCCATTCAGCCGAACGGGCGAACTGTGCAAAGGCTTTATCGCCGTTTTTCCTGCAGCGTTCATAGGCTTTGCGCAGTACCTTGTAGGTCTCCTTGTAAAGCAGTCCGTAGTCGGCGCAGTCGGGCTTGCCCCAGTCTTTGCCGTCAAACTCATCATGCCTGAGCAGTCCGTCTTTTTCGAGCGTTTCAAAGTCGATAAAGTACGGATTTCCTGCGTATACGGAAAAGCTCTGATAAGGCGAATCGCCGTAGCTCGTGGGCGAAACGGGGAGTATCTGCCAGTATTTCTGACCTGCTTTTTTCAGAAAATCCGCAAAATCGTATGCTTCTTTCCCGAGCTTGCCTATGCCGTATTTTCCGGGCAGAGAAGATATATGAAGAAGGATACCGCTTGCACGCATCAATACCATTCCTTTCATTCAAAAAATATTCATTTCTATTATACCACACACCCATAAAAAAATCAATATATCAGAAATATTTTATTTTGCATCATTCCGAAAGAAAACGTCCCCTTTACTCAGCAAAAAAAGCAGGGAACCTGCGCTCCCTGCTTTTCCTCAGCCTTTTATTCTCTCCGCTGTCTCTTCGTATAACCGCTTTATCAGTTTTTCTCCCGCTATGCCGTTTTGCCTGTATCCCCACTTTTTCAGCAGGGCATTTGTTGCCTTTTCAGTGCCTTCGCCGAATATCCCGTTGCTGTCTACGGATACGCTCACGACCCCCGTCAGAGCCGCTGTCCTCAGCAGTGATTTATATGCGTATACCCCGGCTGAATCGTCGCCCCTCTTCATGCCGCTGCTGTCGAGCACCTCAGGTCCCGAAAAACCGTTCAATCCAGCTGACCTGATGATCACGGGATAGTCCTCGTAGCATTCGTCAAGGTCAACATTGCCTGCTATGCCGCTTATCCTGCCCGTACTGCTGTACTGCCACATACCGGGCAAGCCCTGCCATTTCAGTGCTCCGCCGTACTCTGCGAGCCACAGCGCATAACGCTTTTTAACGTCCTCGGTGAGGTAGTTCTGCGCAGGTATCCTGCTCATGTATATCCCCGCAAAATACCCGTTTTTCTCAAGCTCTCCACAGAACTCTCTGCACATGGCGCTCACTGTCGCCTTGTCTGTCAGACTGCCTCCCTCGATGTCGTAATAGATAGGATACTCGAACTGTTTTCCCTTTATCGCTTCAAGACAGGCTTTCGCTTCTTTTTTAGCGTCTGCCGCCGTCACCGAGTATGAAAACCAGTACGCACCGCAGGGGATGCCGTGTTTTTTGCATTCGCTGTAGCTGCGCTCAAAGCATTTGTCCTTCTGTGAACTGTACCTGCCGTATCCTGCCCGTATTATCACAAAGTCAGCCTGCGTCTTTACCTTTGAGAAATCGGGCTGTCCCTGATACGCAGAGATGTCTGTGCCCTTTCTTTTCATGCCCCATGCCCCCTCTTCCGTGTCCCATATGCAGTTATCTGTCAGTCTTTCAGCGCAAACGCCCCGTCATAGATGTACTCCGTGCCGTCGGCTATCAGCTTTTTCGGGTTTGCAAGGCCGCCGTTTTCCGCCCATAC
>CADBTD010000066.1 GCA_902797535.1 uncultured Ruminococcus sp.
AACACGCCCAGCTTGTCGTAAAGGTCGGGCAGATAGCCCTTCATAAGAAACTCGATAAGCGTTACAAAGCCTGCTATTATTACGATAAAACACGGCAGGCGCACCGCTTTCGGTATCACCTTTTTGAGAAGCGATATGACTATATTAGAGCATACCAGCACGAATGTCGTCGCAAGTCCCATGCCTATGCCGTTTTTCGCAAGGTTAGTCACCGCAAGCGTCGGGCACATACCGAGAAGTCCCACAAGGTTCGGGTTTTCCTTGATAAGTCCCTTGGTAAATTCATAAAGATTCGTATTCTTATTCTCCACCGAATATCTCCTCCTTATGCTGCGAATAAAGCTCTGCCGCCTTTACAACGGCCGCCTTCATGCCCTTGCTGGAATATGTTGCGGCGGTAACGTTGTCTATGCCGTCAACGCTGTCGCCCGCTTTGAATCCAACGAATTTTCCCCAAAACGACTCATTCTGCACGTTTGTGCCCAGTCCGGGGGTCTCGCTTATCGAAACGAATGATATGCCGCTTACAGCACCCTCGCTGTCAAAGCCTATCAGCAGATGCAGTCCACCCTTTGAATAGCCGTCCTGTGTAAGCTCGATAAGACAGTTGCCGCTGTCCTTATCGGTTATTATCGCATTTACTCCCTCGGTGTCAAAGGTCACGGGCAGTTTCTTTCCGCTTTCTGTGTCCTCATAGGTGAGTATCTCATAGTTTCCCTGCCCGAACACCTCTTCACAGCCCGCCTTCAGCTTGTCGGTCATAACGCCTGTGTTGTCAACATATGTCGCATTGTACGCCGCCGCAAGCAGTGCGCTGACTATTATGCATATTATCGTCAGCACTACAGGCGGCATTATGCGCTCTTTCATATCGGAGGTCTTTGCTGTACCGCTCATGCGTCACCCTCCTTTTTCTTTTCGGGATATTTTGCACCCAATGGCTTTATCTCGGTAAAACGGTCTATATAGGGTGTAAGTATGTTCATTATCAGTATTGAGAAGCTCACACCCTCGGCATAGTTCGCGTAAAAGCGTATCACACAGGTTATTATGCCGCAGCCCACACCGAATATAATCTTTCCGAGAGGCGTTGTGGGGGTAGTCACATAGTCTGTTGCCATGAACACCGCACCCAGCATAACGCCGCCCGCAAGTATCTGAAATACAGGATCTTCTCCCGCCGCCAGCGAGAACAGGAACACCGTTCCCACAAATGCCACAGTGGTGTGGGGTGTTATCACCTTTACACACAGCAGATACACAAAGCCTATCAGCAGTGCCAGCGCACTTACCTCACCGAGACATCCGCCCACCTTGCCGATAAAAAGGTCATAGTAGTCCGCACTTTTGCTGACAAGGGGCGTTGCCGAGGTAACAGCGTCGGCGCCTCTTTCAAACGGCTTTACCCAGTGGGTCATCTGAGCCGTAAACGAGAGCATAAGAACTATACGTCCCACTATCGCAGGGTTCGCAAAATTCTGTCCCAGACCGCCGAAAAGCTGTTTAACTACAGCGATAGACACGAAAGTTCCTATCGCAGCCATCCAGAAAGGGAATGTTGACGGAAGATTGAACGCCAGCAGTACACCTGTCACCGCCGCCGAAAGGTCACCTATCGTGCTCGGTCTTTTCCTTAAATAATTGCAGAGCCGCTCCCAGCCCACAGCAGTTGCCGCACACCATGCCGTCAGCAGAAGCGCCCGTATGCCGAATATCCACACCGAAAAACAAAGTGCGGGGAGCATCGCTATCAGCACATGGAGCATTATCTTCTGCGTTGAGGCAGTGCTGTTTATATGCGGCGAGGGCGAAACTGTCAGCTTGCCCTTGTTTTCAAGATCAAAATATGCCATGCCGCTTCCCCCTTATGTCCTTATGAGCTCTTTTGCAAGCTGATTTTTCTCCGCAAGTCTGCGCTTTGCGGGACATACGAAAGAGCAGGCACCGCAGTTCATACAAAGATTGACTCTCAGCCTTCTGAGTGTATCCTTATCCTTTGCGTCAAATGCCTTTTCAAAACGGCAGGGCATCAGCTTCAGCGGACAGACCGATATGCAGCGTCCGCATCTTATGCAGTTTGTCTGAGCCTGCGCCTTTACTGCCTTCTCACTGAACGCAAGTATCGCATTGTTTACCTTTATCATAGGCGTGTCGGGATCATAAATGCATATTCCCATCATAGGACCGCCCATGAGTATTTTCTTTGCGCTGTCGATATCAGCTTCCGCAAACCTTAAAAGCTCACTTACGGGAGTGCCTATTGGCGCTTTCACGTTGAGCGGCTTTTTCACCACATCACCGTCTACCGTCAGACGCCTTTCCACAAGGGGCATACCTGTTTTCAGATAATGTGATATAAACGCCGCTGTGGATATATTCATCACGATTATTCCCTGATCACTCGGAAGCTCGCCCTCTGCTATCACACGTCCCGTCGTATTGAACGCCATTACCTTTTCCGCGCCCTGGGGATAGCTTGATCTGAGCTTTACTATATGTATATTGCTGTCGCCCGATGTCTTTTCGGTCATTATCCTTATGGCTTCGGGCTTGTTGTCCTCAATGCCCACATAAGCATTTTCGATGTTCAGGTACTTCATCACCTGACGTATGCCGTCAACAGCGCTGTCCGGCTCTTCCGTCATGGTGCGGCAGTCCGAGGTTATATACGGCTCACACTCCGCCGCATTTATAACAAGGCAGTCAACGTGCCTTTTATCTTCGTTATAGTTGAGCTTTACATGGGTTGGAAAACCCGCACCGCCGAGACCTACGCACCCCGACTCTCTTACCGCCTTGCAGAAGCTCGCCTTATCACTGACCTCGGGCGGCTTTATATCGGGACATACCGTCTGCTCACCGTCTGTTTCTATCACCACAGCCTTGCAAAGCCTTCCGTTTGAAAGAAGGTGATCGTCAACAGCTGTTACAGTGCCCGACACCGACGAATGCACGGGCGCAGACATAAATTTATCCGTGTCGCCTATCTTCTGCCCGACAGTCACCGTGTCACCTTTCTTTACAAGAGGCTCGCACGGCGCACCCATGCCCATAGACATAGGTATCGTAACTTTTTTCGGGAGAGGGAGCGTCACGGTCTCAGTATCTTGTGTGCCTTTGAAATGCGGCAATAATACTCCTCGTGATCTCATCAATCGTCCTCCTGACCTGAGGGATACCTCATATACTATTTTATATGCTGTATATAATATTATACCATATCCACAGAAAATTGCAAGTGTTTTTACGATTTTTATATATTTATTTCATTCGTCAAATTTTTCCTTATAATAGGTCGCTGAAAATTCATACATTCCCGTTCTGCGCACACAAAAAAAGCGCCTCTCCCGTTTAAGGATAAGGCGCTTATATCCGTCATATCTCACGAAAATCTTACCGTGCCTGTTGACGCATCAAAATCCACTTTAACATCAAAGCCGTCTATCTCCGACGCAAAGTAAATGCACAGCTTTCCTTCGTCTTCATATGTGCCTATAGCCTGTATAGTGCCCACTTCCGAAAGCGGCGCACCCTCGTAAGAGGTAAACCCGTCAAATATCCCGTCAAGTTCCTTGTACGTTACCTTTCCGCCGTCAAGGGTTATCATGGCAGCCTTCGGGCTGTCGTCCTCATAGGATGTATTGGTGTACAGCGAAAGCAGATGCGTGTCATCAAGGGCCAGCCGCCACAGCAGCGCCCCGTCAAATACGTTTACATCGTCACCGTACTCCGTGAAAGACTGGTCGGTCTTTTCCCACTTTTTGCCGTCTTTGCAGATGTATACCTTGTATTTTGAACGTCCGTCCTTCGGTTCATTCTTGCAGACAAACGCATATAATATGCCGTCCGCCTCATACGCCAGGTCACGCTCCTTCAGCGTTTCATAAGTGATGTTCCCGTTGTATGTCATGAACTTGTGCTGTGTAACGTCCTCTTCGGCCTCTTCCTCCTCGGGCTCGGACTTTTCTTTTTCCGATTCGGTTTCCGTTTCCGTTTCGGTCTCAGCCTCGGTCTCGGGGGCCTTTGTTTCCTTCGGCTTTTCGGCAGCAGTCGTTTCAGCAGCAGCTTCCGATGCCGCAGTCGTTTCAGCCGAGGAAACTCCGCTATCGCTGCCGGCACAGGCGCTTAATGCCGCTGCCGCTGCAATCACAGCCGCTAAAATGATCATTCTTTTCATAAACAGTCCGCTCCTTTCTGTACAGAGGTATGTGCTATATCAGCATTATAACATTTATATCACGAATTGTCAATATATTTCCACAATATACCGCCGAAAAAACGCCCTGCGGATATTGCCGCAGAGCGCTCTTTCAAAACCGAATGTAATATGCTTTATCAGACCTGCAGATTAAGTGTTGCAGGATCAAGGTCAAACTGCTTATACAATGTATTGCCGTTCTCGCTTGTCATGGTAACGGTTATCCTGTAGCCGCCGTCATAGGTCACATAGTACTCCATGTGTCCTCCCTCGGTGATGGGTGTCTCATCATCGTATTTCACATTGCTGAAAAAGTCCTGCTTTTCCTCTACCGAAATGGCGTCGCCGTTAAGAGAGAGTACCCATGCATAGGGATACGGCTCGTTATAAGCAGAATCATATGTAAATACCAGCATCCTGCCGTCATTCAGCGGAAGATGCGTGTTGTCGCCGTTCGGCTCCTGATAATAATGCTCGCTCTTCTCCCAGGTATTGCCGTCTTCGCTGGTGTATACAGTATAATATGTTGAACCGGCTGCTCCGCCGCCGTCATTTACCAGCGCATAGTAAACACCGTCTTTTGTCTGGTTGGCCATTCCGTTTATCACAAGCTCGTCATAGGTGATATCGCCGTTTGCAGTGCTTATAACACCTGTGGGGGAAGCACTGCTGTCAGCCGATGACTCCGCAGCGCTCTCAGCCGCACTTGCGGTCTCTGCCGCCGAGCTTTCTTCCGCCGCTGACGATACCTCGGTCTCAGCAGTCTCTGTCTCTGCGGGTGCGGTAGTTTCCTCAGCGGGAGCAGACTCCTCTCCGCCTTCTGTAACGGTAACTGCCGCAGCGTTCTTGCTGTCTGCACTGCCGTCATCTGCTGCGCCGCATGATGCAAGGCTCATAACTGCCGATAACGCAAGTACGAATAATATCTTCTTTTTCATGATCTCTTTCTCCTTTTTGATCTTTTACATACATAGAACGGAGCTATTC
>CADBTD010000067.1 GCA_902797535.1 uncultured Ruminococcus sp.
CAGAAGTGCATTTATATGCGGTATGCTGTATGCCTTTTCAGGATTCCAGCTGTTCAATCTGGTATACCAGTTCGGTGACAGATATCTCATGTTCCCGCTTTTGTTATATTCTTTCGATCAGCTTGTCATAAACAAAAGACCGTTCTGCTTTGCGGCTCTGCTGGGGCTCAACTGTCTGATAAGCCCTTATTTTGCGTGGATGATCTGTCTCTTCATGCTGATATACTACATTGTCAGAACGGCTACAAAGAGTTACCCGAGACTCGATCTGAAACTTTTCCTGCGTCTTGCTGTTGAAACGGGTTTCGGCGTACTTTCGGGTGCTGTGGTAATGCTTCCTTTTTATTTGCTTATATCTGACAACACTCGTGCAAATAATTCCATATTTGGTCACAGCCTTATAGTATATGAAAACCTTGGAGTAGTATTAAGCATAATAAAGTCGATGTTCTTTCCGCCTGCTATATGTGCAAACGACTGGTACTTCAGAGATGTACAGCTTAGCATATCACCTCCTCAGCTGTTTATACCTGTATTTTTTGTGCTGGGCGTATGGATCATATTCAGGAAAGAAAATAAAGCCTGGTACAGCGTACTTCTCAAGGTCTGTGCAGTTATTGCCTGTGTACCTGTACTGAACAGCGCATTTTCAATGTTCAACAACAATTATTATGCAAGATGGATGTTTATGCCGCTTCTCATAATGATAATGATGACAGGCAGGTACGTAGACATCATTGAAGAAATGAGACCCAAAATAGAAGTTATAACCTGTTCGGCTATACTCGTATTTTGGGGATTATATGGTATCTACTCCGTTTTTGCGGAATATCCCACTATTGTAGGAACGGAACTGTGGATCATCCATGCTGTTCTTATCCTGCCGGAGATAATTGTATTGTTCATGATACATTTCCCGCATAAGGAGCTTAAATTCATCTCTGCTGATAATCTGAAACGGATAGTCTGTGTTTTCTGTATGCTGCCTTTTCTTGTAACGTCTTATTTTATGATAGAGTCTGACGGATTTGAGCATATAGATCATGAGGTCGGGATCATATGGAATAATTTCAACCCCGTTAAGATAGATGATGATGAGTTCTTCAGGACCACAAGCGGAATGAGTGACAAACTTAACAGAGGAATGATGTGGGATTATCCCACGCTGGAGCATTTCAATTCCATGATAACAGGAGATACCTGTAATTTCTTCGATACAGCAGGAAACAGATGTACGCAGGCACTTACGCTTGCAAAGGATGATTATGCGCTCAGCAGTTTCCTTTCTGTAAAATACGATATATTCTATAATCTGCCTCTTGTCGGCGGAATAGAGGTAGACCCCAAGGATCTGAAAAACCGAATAGAGGGCTTTGAACAGTATGATGTTATAGATCCTTCGATAATATACAGAAACAAGGCGTATATACCTATCGGATTTACTTATGATCATTATTTAACGATCCCCGAACCGGCAGTAGGATCCGGTGCATTGACGATGACTTCCATGAATCAGGCTGATAAAGATTATATAAATACGTCTAAACTGCCCGAGACCAAGGAAGACCGTCATAAGCTTCTTTTAAAGGCGATATGGTTAAATGAGGATCAGGTCGAGAAATACAGCGATATACTCACTGAGCTTCCCGATGAGAAGAGAGAAGATGTATCACTTGAAACATACTATCAGGACTGCAAGGACCGTGCGGCTACTGCCTGCTATGAATTCGTGCCTGACGGCAATGGATTCAATGCGCGCATAGACCTGCCAAAGGAAAACCTTGTGTTCTTCTCTGTTCCCTACAGCAAATACTTTACAGCATATGTTGACGATCAGCCTGTAGAGATAGAGCGTGTATTCAACGGTCTTTCCGCTGTACTTGTGCCCGAGGGTGACCATGCTGTATCATTCAGGTATGAGATACCCGGATTCAAAACAGGACTGGCTGTTTCGATCGCAAGTTTCTCGGTGATAATCGTCTATACTGTTATTGATCTTATCTTAAAGCGCAGAACAGCTAAGAACGGAAAAAAGACAGAAGCTTGAAAGAGGGCGCACAATGAAGCAACACGGAAAAAGAATATTTCTGCTGCAGCTGCTGATGCTGTTAATGTCTTTTGGCGGAGTTCTTTCAAAAAAGGCAGCGTCCGAAAAGTTTTTGTCTTTTAAGTGGATGGCCCTGTACGGAGGGATGCTGCTCATACTGATGATCTATGCAGTATTATGGCAGCAGATACTGAAAAAAATGAAGCTGAGCACCGCCTATGCCTGCAAGGCTGTTACGGTAGTGTGGGGCATGGTATGGGGCGTGCTGTTTTTCAACGAACAGCTTACTGCCAAGCAGCTTATCGGAGGAGCGCTCGTGGTCGCAGGAGTCATACTCGTGGCGTCCGGAAAGGAGTCACATGACACAGCTGACTAAATATGCGCTGCTTCTGGTGCTGAGTTCACTCATATCGTCGTTCTCACAGATACTGTTAAAAAAATCGGCAGGAAAAAAATACAGCTCAAAGCTGAGGGAGTATCTCAACATTCCCGTTATCACATCATATGCGGTGTTTTTTCTCTGTACGCTGATAACGATGTACAGCCTGAAAGTCGTGCCGCTTTCAATGTCGCCGCTGCTTGATGCGACAGGATATATCTTTGTGACGGCATTGAGCTTTCTGTTCTTTCGTGAGATACCCGAAAAAAAGCAGCTGATGGGACTTATACTGATACTTGCCGGCATAGCGGTATATGCGGTGTAGGGATAGAATGTTTTACTTTTTGGCTGAAGGAAGGTTGAGTTAATAATGGATATATCGGTAGTGATACCTGTTTATGGCTGCCGCAAAGCGCTTGATGAACTTCACAAGCGGCTTACTGAAACTCTATGCAAGATAACACAGGATTATGAGATAATATTGGTTGAAGACCGTTGCCCGCAGAATTCATGGGAAACTATAGAAGAAATATGTGCCCGTGACAAGAAGGTCAAGGGGCTTCATATGTCAAAGAATTTCGGTCAGGCATCAGCAATAAGTGCAGGGGTCGATAACTGCAGCGGTGAATGGGTCGTTGTAATGGACTGCGATCTTCAGGATCGTCCCGAGCATATATTAGATCTATATAATAAAGCACAGGAAGGCTATGATGTAGTTTTTGCAAAAAGAGCTGACAGAAAAGATTCTGCTGTTGTATTGTTTTTCTCAAGAATGTTCTATCGTGTTCTGAGTCATTATACTGATGAAAAAATAGATCCTACAATAGGAAATTTCAGTATATCACGCAGAAAGGTCATCGACAGCTACTGCAGGATACGTGAGCATAACAGAGCATATCAGCTGTTTATAAAATGGCTTGGCTATGAACAGACAGCTATTGAACTTGAAGCAGATGAAAGATTCTCCGGGAAGTCCTCTTATTCGTTCAGAAAAAAGATATTTTTTGCCACTTCGCTGATAGTATCTCATTCTAACAAGCCCTTGAAAGCATCTATAAAGCTTGGTGCAGCTATATCGGCGCTTGCTTTCATCTATATGATGGTGCTTGTGATACAGAAGCTCATGGGCTATGATTACCTCGCAGGATGGACGAGTACACTAGCCTCCATATACTTTATGGGAGGACTTATTCTTGCAACTCTCGGAATAATAGGACTATACATCGGAAATATTTTCAACGAAGTAAAGAACAGACCTTACTATATAGTATGTGAAGCACTCAATTATGAGGAAGGAGAAGTATCAAGATGCAGCACAGATTAGTGGTGTTAGGATCACTGTATGAGAATATAGATCTTGTAAGAGAAGCCAAAAGAAGAGGTATCTATACAATAGTATGTGACGGTTACAAAAACGGTCACGCAAAGAATATTGCAGATAAATTCTATGATATAGATATAAGAAATACAGATGAAACGGCACGCATATGCATAGAGGAAAAAGCCGACGGTATAGTGGGTTCTTTTTCAGATATTGTATTTGAAAAGGTCACTGAAACTGCTGCAAAGGCAGGGCTTCCCTGGTATGTTACAGCAGATAAACTCAAATACTACCGTGACAAAAAGGCGGCCAAAGATCTTCTTCGCTCACTGGGAGTAAGCGTCCCCAAAAACAGGCTTATAAAAAATAATTTCGATGATTCTGATATCGAAGGGTTATCGTTCCCTCTGGTGCTGAAACCGATAAACGGCTGGGGCTCTAAGGGAATATATGTTGTCTATAATATAGAAGAGATGCGTGATCTTATCAGAAAGACCACCGAAGTTTCAGGTGCTGATACAGTGCTTGCCGAAGAATACAGCAAGGGCGGCGAGTACAACATAACCTCTTTCCTGACAGACGGCAAAGTTAATGTAATAAGCTGTGCCGACCGTGAAAAGACACCGTCAGATGATAATACTGTTCCGAGGGTAAGCCGAATTATTTATCCTATTAAACGTCATGAAAAAATAATTGAAGCTGCAACAGATACGCTGCAGCGTTTTGCTGATGCTACAGGTCAGAAATACGGTGTACTGTCTATGCAGTGTTTTTATTATAACGGTACGCTGACTGTATGTGAGATCGCCGGCAGGATACTTGCGTATGAAAATTATATGATCGGGAGGCACTCAGGTCTTTCAATTCCGGAACTGCTGATAGATTGTGTTTATGACAGAGATTCCATTAAAAAAAAGCTTGAACAAAGTGTCAGAAGAAAGCCAACAGAGATAAATGCAGGATTATATTTTTTTGCAAAAGACGGTAAAAAAATAGCTGATATGAGTAGCGTGTACAGCCTTTGCAAGGAAGAAAAGCTGACTGATGATATCATATTCTATAATGAGGGTGAAACTGTTGACAATAACAGTAGTAGATCATATTTTGCTTCATTTTTGCTTAAAGCAGATAATATGGATGAGCTTAATACTGTAACAAGGCTTTTCTACGAAAAATTGAAGGTCTATTCACCTGATGGAGAGAACATCATTTATCCATCGTTAATTGACAATACATAGTTTGAAGGAGAATCCGGAACATGAAGAAGATCATAGTCTACTACTGTGGAAAATGGGCTGAAAGATTGCTCACAGTTGAGAGGTATAAAGAAACAGCATATTTTATTGATGATGACCTGCCGGTAGAGGGAACTGTAAGTTTTTTTGGTGAGGGTTTGTCCAAGCCGGTGTACAAGCCCGATATACTTGACAGTGAAGATCCTGATAATATCATTATACTGATATCCGACAATTATCATTACGGTGACGCAAAAAAGACCCTTGAAGCTAAAGGGCTGACCGAGAACAGGCATTTTTTCAACGGATGGAAGCTCTCTCCGAACTTTTACAAGCTGTATTACAGCGACAGCAGCTGGCAGTCAAATGAAGAAAATGACAGAGAACTGATAAATCAGAACAGCTATGATGATCGCTCAAGGATAATGGCTTCTCTTATCCCGGAAGATGTTGGATCGCTGCTTGATATCGGATGCGGAGCCTGCTTTCTGAAACAGTATCTGCCGGATCGCATAAAGTATTACGGACTTGATTACTGTCAAAGAGAAGGTGCTGACTTTGTATGTGATATAAACAACGAAGCAATGCCCGATATAAAGGTAGATATGTATTATATGGCCGGTCTTGTCTACTATGTGGATGATATGGATAAATTTATCTCAGGGCTGACAAATGCAGAGTATATACTGTTTGATTACGGCGGTACAGAAAGATATCTGCGTCTTGACGGAGTGCCTGCCGATCCTCTTGTAAATGCCAGAAACAATTTTGTATCACCTGAAGAGATATTCAATATCCTGAGAAAATACGGCTTTACTTACGAAAAAGGCTGGTGGGATCCTCAGAATGGCAAGGTAGGATGGCATATCTATCTGTTCAAAAAACTGAAAACCGACTGAACCAAAATGGCCTGACGCTCATAACGTCAGGCCTTTATACATTTCTCCTACAACACGATCACCGAGGTATCGCTGAATCCTTCATTGAAGAAATGAAGTTCATCTGCGGTTATCTCGGTGTCCGAAAGCACGATGGTGTGACCGTCAAAGCTGACAGTGTAGCGCCCGTCACTGTAAGCTATGCGGATATCCTCTG
>CADBTD010000068.1 GCA_902797535.1 uncultured Ruminococcus sp.
AACAGCAGATGGCGCACTAATTTGATCAAAGCCTTTGCCATAGGCGGAACAGTCTGCGTTATAGGTGAAGCCCTCACAAAACTCTACTCCTACCTCGGTGCAGATAAAAAAAGCGCCTCCGCATGGTGTTCGGTGACGCTTATAGCTTTATCAGTTATCCTTACCGCATTCGGCAAATACGAAAAAATAGCCAAACACGGCGGTGCGGGAACTCTCGTGCCGATAACGGGCTTTGCAAACGCCGTTGCCGCCCCCGCTATAGAGTACAAGACCGAAGGCTTTGTCCTCGGTGTCGGCACTAAGATATTCACCATAGCAGGCCCCGTCATACTTTACGGCATGACCGCAGGTGTCATATACGGCATAGTTTACAGCATAGCTCGCTCGATACCGCTGTAACTTACAGCGTGCCGAATATCCTGTCCCCTGCGTCCCCAAGCCCGGGAACGATATACGCATTCTCGTTAAGACGCTCGTCAAGACAGCCCACATATATGTCTATGTCCGGGTGCGCCTCTGAAAGGGCTTTAAGACCCTCGGGTGCGGCTATCATGCACATGAACTTTATGTTGCTGCATCCCTTCTGCTTTATAAGGTCTACTGCCTGTATGGCCGAACCTCCTGTGGCAAGCATAGGGTCGGGCAGTATCACCAGACGCTCGTTTATGCTCTCGGGCAGCTTGCAGAAATACTCATGCGGCTCGTGGGTCACCTCGTCACGGTAAAGCCCTATGTGCCCTATCTTTGCCGACGGCACAAGGGCAAGTATACCGTTCACCATGCCGAGCCCTGCACGAAGTATAGGCACGATAGCCAGCTTTCTTCCCGACAGCATCGGCACCTCGGCTTCCGCAACGGGAGTCTTCACTCTTACAAGCTCTGTAGGCAGGTCACGCAGCGCCTCATATCCCATGAGCATAGCTATCTCCTCAACTATCAGCCTGAATTCCTTTGTGCCCGTGTTCTCATCACGAAGTATGGATATCTTGTGCTTGATGAGAGGATGATCGAGTATGACTGTTTTTCCCATTGTTTTAACCTCCGTCCGTAAAACGCTCTTTCAGAAGCTCTATCGCTTCCTTTATATCCGAAAAACTGTAGCCCTGCCTTGCAAGGGCATTTTTCAGCTTTTCTGTAGTCTGCCTGTCCCCGGGGTCAAAGTACTTCATGTACTTTCTCTCCGCCAGCTCTGCGGCACGCTCCGCACCGCTGCAGCTGTACGGCACGAGCGCCTCCTCTATTATCGAAGAGGGTATCCCCTTTTCACGCATATACATACGGGCACGGTACTCACCCAGCAGCTTTGTCTCACACAGCTTTCTCGCCAGATTTTCCGCATACCGCCTGTCGTTTATGAACCCGTGCTCGGCAAGATCGTCTGCCACCTCAAAGCATATGTCCTCCTCATAGTTGTCCATCAGCTTTTTGACCAGGTCCGCATACGAATAGTCACGGTAGTCCAGCAGATACATCGCTCTTTCCCTCGCCCTGCGGAATACATCAGCGTGTATTATCTCCTTCCAGGCACTTTCGGGTACGTCTATACCGCCCTTCAGACCGTACCTCGCAATTATATCCGCATTCATAAAGGCAGGCTCACCCTCGGAAAGGGTGAGCTTCATCGTCCTGCCTTTGTATTTTTCTATGCTCTCAATGTGCGGCATAGTCGTTATTCACCGAGCTTTGATATGTCCACAGGTGCGAACTCCTCAAAGTCATCGTCTGCCGCCGCTGAAAGGTCGGGCATAACAGGTTCTGCAGCCTGCTTTGCCGCAGCAGCCTCAGCCTTCTCCTCCAGCTTTGTCTTCTTCTTTGCAGCTGCGGGCGCAGCAGCCTCTTCTTCAGCCTGACGCTCAGCAAATTTTTCCTTTATCTTGTCCTCAATTTCCTTCATGATGTCGGGATGATCCTTTAAGAACTGCTTAGCATTATCTCTGCCCTGACCCAGCTTCATGTCACCATAGCTGAACCATGCGCCGCCCTTCTTTGCTATGTCCATATCTACAGCAAGGTCAAGCACTTCTCCTGTGCGTGAGATTCCCTCGCCGTACATTATGTCGAACTCGCACTCCTTGAACGGGGGCGCTACCTTGTTCTTGACTATCTTGACTCTTGTGCGGTTTCCGATTATCTCGCCGCCTTCCTTGATAGCCTCGCCCTTGCGCACGTCCATTCTTACAGATGCATAGAATTTCAGCGCTCTTCCGCCGGGAGTAGTTTCGGGGTTGCCGTAGATAACGCCTATCTTCTCGCGTATCTGATTGATGAATATTGCCGCACAGTTCGACTTCGCCAGCACCGAGGTCAGCTTTCTCATGCCCTGCGACATAAGCCTTGCAAGCTGTCCTACATGAGTGTCGCCCATGTCGCCGTCTATCTCGGCTTTTGTTACCATAGCCGCTACCGAGTCTATTACTATGCAGTCGATAGCACCCGAACGTGCCAGCGCCTCAGCTATCTCCAGCGCCTGTTCACCGCTGTCGGGCTGCGATACCAGCATACTGTCTATGTCTACGCCCAGCTTTTTTGCATATGTCGGGTCAAGTGCGTGCTCAACATCTATAAACGCTACCTCGCCGCCCAGCTTCTGTGTCTCGGCTATGCAGTGAAGTGCAACGGTAGTCTTGCCCGAAGATTCGGGTCCGTACAGCTCGATTATCCTTCCGCGCGGTATACCGCCTATTCCCAGTGCCAGATCAAGCGTCATCGAACCGGTAGGGATAGCCTCTATATCCAGCTTCTCGTTCGCACCCAGCTTCATGATGGCACCCTTGCCGAACTTCTTCTCAATGAACTGTATCGCCGTGTCAAGAGCCTTTTTCTTCTCCTCGGCATCGGTTATCTTTGTGACGGGCTTTACCTCGTCCTTTTTCTTCTTGTCTAAAGCCATTGTATTTTACCTGCCTTTCGCATCATAAAACGGGTCGTTCCCTTTTCCATGATACCATTATAACACACTAATTGTTCCGTTTTCGGCACAATTAAGCCATTAATACCTTTTCAGCCGCCTTACATAGTCAAAAGTATACTTTTCACCCTTTGCGCTGAGCATCCTCAGCAGCTTCTCGAGCAGCGCCGATGTCTCGGGATGTATCATCCTGCTTTCCTCACGCCTCGTCTTGCCCTTCATGAAGTACGCAAGCGGGTCGCTGTCGGTGTAGCTGCTGCCGTTGTATATCTTGCTTGCGGCTACCCTGTCACAGAACATCTCCTTGACATATTTCAGCGGCATCTTCACAGGCGACATCAGCCTTGTTTTCGGGTCATAGTCTGTCCAGTACTCAAAATGGTGCCTGTTGCGCCCCTTGTGATGCATCCAGGCATACGAAAACCCGTATGCCTCCCTTTCGCCTTCGTTGGGTGAACGTGTCCCCTGATAATGCAGTACCCCCGGTATGAACTCCGAAGGCATATATTTCGACAGATCATGCAGCAGCCCCTGAACGGGTATCCCTGCCTTTATACAGTGACGCATCACCATGTGCCTGTGACGGGTTATCGTCCTGAAATGCCCCATGATATTCTCAAAGAGCGTTCTTCCGTCATCAGCCTTTTTTAGCGGTCCTACCATTCTTTTCTACCTGCCTTCAAGTTATCTGCCAGTTTATCGGGTCAATGCCGTTTTGCTCAAGAAACCTGTTCACCGCCGAAAAATGCCTGCACCCGAAAAATCCGTTGTACGCCGACAGCGGTGACGGGTGCGCCGCCTGAAATACAGCGTGCTGCGGCGAAGTTATCAGCGGCGCTTTTGACCTCGCATTCCCGCCCCAGAGTATGAACGCTATGGGACGCTCACGGTCATTCAGCTTTCTTATCACCGCATCTGTAAGCTGCTCCCAGCCCTTGCCCTTGTGGGAATTCGGCTTGCCCTCTCTTACAGTCAGCACCGTGTTCAGCAAAAGCACGCCCTGCTCCGCCCACTGCGTGAGCTCACCGTGAGACGGCGGCTGTATACCCAGGTCATTGTAAAGCTCCTTGAATATATTCTGCAGCGAGGGCGGCGGCTGTACGCCTTTCTTCACCGAAAAGCAAAGCCCGTGCGCCTGTCCCGCACCGTGATAGGGGTCCTGCCCTATTATCACAGCCTTGACCTTTTCATATGGCGTGTACTTCAGCGAATTGAATATGTCGTACATCGAAGGGTATACTTTCCCGTGACTGTACTCGTATTTTAAAAACTCACGCAGCTTCAGATAATACTCCGAGGTAAATTCCTCTTTCAGTATGTCGTCCCAGCTGTTGCCTATATGTACCATATCAGAACATTCCCGCACTGCCTGCCGCTGCGCCTATCACTATGCCGAGCACCATAACGGCTGCTATAGCTAACATTATTATCCTCAAGTACAGCGGCTTGGAATCACGGGGACTCTGCGCATACTGCTTTTTCTCCTCACGCTGCTCCTGAACATTTTCTGCCGCAGCGGGAACAGCCGACTTCGGCTTCGGAGCACCCTGAGGATGCTTCTTCTTTCTCTTCTTGTTGGTTGCCATTAATTATCACTCCGTTTCGGTTCAAAGTACCCTTGAAAGGAAATCCTTTACACGTTCGTTGCTCGGGTTTGAGAAAAACTCCTCCGGCGAAGCCTGCTCTATCACCTTGCCGTCCGCCATGAACATTACCCTCGACGCAACTTCCCTTGCAAATCCCATCTCATGGGTAACGCATACCATTGTCATGCCGTCATCTGCAAGCTCCTTCATCAGCGAAAGCACTTCGCCTACCATTTCGGGGTCAAGCGCCGATGTGGGCTCGTCAAAAAGTATCACATCGGGATTCATCGCAAGCGTCCTCGCTATGGCTATACGCTGCTTCTGTCCGCCCGAAAGCTGGCTGGGATAAGCGTCAGCCTTGTCCGACAGCCCTACTTTTTTCAAAAGCTCCTCCGCCCGCGCATTTGCATCGCTCTCGCTCATCAGCTTGAGTTTTACAGGCGCTATGGTTATGTTCTTCTTTATTGTCAGATGCGGGAAAAGGTTGAAGTGCTGGAACACCATTCCCATTTTTTCACGCATCCTGTTGAGCTCCTTAACACTTGCATCGGTAAGGTCGCTCCCCTCGAATATCACCTGACCCGAGGTAGGTGTTTCAAGCATATTCAGACAGCGGAGAAAGGTGCTCTTGCCCGAACCCGAAGGCCCGATTATTACTACCTTTTCGCCTTTTTCTATAGTTTCCGTAATGCCCTTCAGCACTTCAACACCGCCGAAAGACTTGCGAAGATCCTTGACTTCTATCATTTTACGGTCCTCCCCCTCTTATCTTTCCGACTTCTTGAGATGCGCTTCAAGCATAGATACCAGCTTTGTCAGTATGATGACCATTACAAGATAGATCACCGCTACCGCAATAAGCGGCATGAACGCCTCGTAGGTCTGGCTTCTTATGATGTCGCCGCCCTTTGTAAGATCCTGTATAGCGATGTAGCCCGCTACCGAGGTCTCCTTCAAAAGCACGATGAACTCATTTGCAAGCGCGGGAAGTACGTTCTTGAATGCCTGGGGAAGTATTATGTACCTCATTGTCTTGGGATAGCTGAGTCCGAGGCTTGCACCTGCCTCAAACTGTCCGCCGTCTATCGACATTATGCCCGAGCGCACTATCTCTGCCACATATGCCGCGGAATTAAGTCCGAATGCAAGCACTGCAACATATATGCTGTAGGTACTGTTTACCGATACGAACACAACGAAGTAGAGTATCATCAGCTGTACAACTACAGGCGTTCCGCGTATAACGGTAAGATATACCCTCGCTAAAAGATTGAGTATCTTCAGCTTTCCTGTCTTGTCATGTGTCGAACGCACGATAGCTATAAGGAATCCGAGTATTATTCCTATGACCACCGCAAAAACAGTGATAAACAGCGTGTTGCCCAGACCCTTTGTAAGATAGTGCCATCTGCCGTCCTTCTTGAATGTGTTCTCAAACTTGCCTTTGAGGCTTGTGTCCTCATCAGCCGTTGTCACCGCAGTGCCCTTAGTCCCGGTGTCGCCCTCCGACACAGTTTCGGCTGCAGTCCTTACCAGCACCACCTGCTGTGCCGTAGTGTAAGCGTCCGAGAAGTTGACGTTTTTCAGCCTGTCCTCGGTCACGGTCATTCCCGCAACGCCCACATCTGCCTTGCCCGTGTCTACTGCAACTATTATCGAATCAAACGCTATGTCGTCTATCTGCAATTCGTACCCGAGCACGTCGCAGACAGCC
>CADBTD010000069.1 GCA_902797535.1 uncultured Ruminococcus sp.
ATCAAGGCTATGGATGCCATGAATATATGATACCCGGAGAAAGGAGAAGGGTCAGATGAAAGTATCCACAAAAGTCGAGCTCGGCATAGTCGCGCTCGCAGACATAGCAATATATTCCGAAGAGGGATGTACCGTTTCCTCCGCCGAGATATCACAGCGGCGGGGAATTTCTCAGAAATACCTCGAGCAGATACTCGTGTCACTGAGACAGGGCGGTTTTATAAGAGGCCAGAAAGGTTCAAAGGGCGGCTATATACTTACACGTCCCCCGGAGAAAATGGCCTTTTCGGATATTCTGAATGCTCTCGACAACAGCATACTTGCCGACACATATATCTATGAGGACGACAGCCACGAAGACGGCGGTATGCGCTTTTCTCTGAACTGCTGTGTATGGGACAAGCTGAATCTGTATATGCGTCAGATAACCTCAGAGCTTACTCTGCGTGACCTTATATCTCAGTACCGCTCGGGTCAGCCTGTGTCAGCCCCCGATATGTATTACATCTGAACCCTGCCCTGTGCTCGCATGAGTTTTCTGCGCCATGGTATCCCTGATATAGTCAGAGGTGCCGTGACGCTCTTTTTATTGCGTAAATACGGTGTTGTCAAGGTGAAATTTATAATAAACGGTTGATTTTGTGTCTCGGATATGATAAAATAAGTATTGGCGGCACAAAAATCGCCGCATTACAGAGAAGAGTTACTTATAATATAGAAAGGTGATGCAGATGTCAGCATCGGAAAATCGCAAATTCAAAACGACAATAGGCGGTCAGGCGGTAATTGAGGGCGTTATGATGAAAGGCCCCGGAAAAATGGCTATGGCAAACCGTATGCCCGACGGCTCGATCGACATGGACGAATGGCAGCTGAAGACCCGTGACCAGATGCCCTGGTACCGCAAAACGCCGTTTGTGCGTGGTATATTCAACTTTGTCGTGTCTATGATAGACGGCTATAAATGCCTGTCAAGGGCGGCAGACAAGCAGATGTCCGAGGAGGACGAGGAAGAGCCTTCAAAGTTTGAAAAATGGCTCGAGGATAAATTCGGTGACAAGCTCACTCCCGTACTTACCACAGCATCCATGATAATCGGCGTGCTGATGGCCGTGGTGCTTTTCATTTACTGCCCTGCGCTGATAGTAGGACTTATCGAAAAGCTCACAGGCGAATTGCCCTCAGTCCTGAAAAATATAATCGAAGGCATCATAAAAATAGGCATATTCGTCGGGTATACCGCACTTACAGCACTTCTGCCCGATATAAAGAAGACCTATATGTATCACGGCGCAGAGCATAAGACTATCGCCTGCTATGAGAGCGGCGAGGAGCTTACTCCCGAAAATGTGAGCAGGATGACCCGCTTTCACCCGAGATGCGGCACCAGCTTTATCTTCCTTGTGCTTTTCATAAGCATATTGGTCACATCGGTATTCGGTGTGCCCTGGTCAAACAAGCTCGCAAGAGTCGGTTTCAAACTGCTTCTCATCCCGATAGTAACGGGTATCGCTTATGAAGCTATAATGCTGGCAGGAAAGTACGACAACGCTTTCACTAAGATATTCTCGGCACCGGGTCTGTGGATACAGCGCATAACCACATCAGAGCCTACGGTAAACGAGATAGAGTGCGCTATCGCCGCTATGAAGGCTGTCATACCCGAGGACGGTGTATCTGACAAATGGTAAACTATACCTATAACGATGTTATAACAAGCCTTTCCGAAAAGCTGTCGCAGTCGGGCTTTGAAAATGCTCAGTGGGAGGCAAGAGAGCTTGCCGGTGCGGCGCTGGGTTTCAACTGCCGAGGACCGTTCGACGGAAAAAAACAGGCAGATACCTCACAGGTAAAGCTGTCAGCACAGATGCTCGCAAGAAGGCTGAGCGGCGAGCCGCTTCAGTATATCATAGGAGAATGGGATTTTTACGGAGAGACTTTTGAAGTGGGCAGGGGAGTGCTCATCCCCCGCGCCGACACCGAAACGCTCATAGATGAAGCGCTTAGGCTTATGGGCGGCAGAAAGGACATAAAAGCCGCAGACCTCTGCGCAGGCACAGGCTGTATAGGCATAACCGCAAAAAGACTTCTTGACTGTGCCGAGATGTACTGCGTGGAAAAGTACGACGCAGCAAAAGTATACCTCGACCGCAACATAAAGCGGCACAACAGCAAGGTGATATCCGTTCAGGGCGACGTGCTTTTGCAGGATACTGCTGACAGGCTGCCGCAGCTTGACCTTATCATATCAAATCCCCCGTATATCAACGCCGAGGACATGGAGCATCTGCAGAAGGAAGTGACATTTGAGCCCGAAACAGCCCTTGAGGGCGGTGAAGACGGCTATGATTTCTACAGGGGCATCGTGCGCATATGGTCGAAAAAGCTCGCTCCCGACGGTGTGATGATTTTTGAGATAGGCGCAGGTCAGGAAGATGAGGTCATGCAGATAATGATACAGGCAGGACTGAAGGATGTCCGTGTGCGGAAAGATATGGCAGGCATCGACCGCTGTGTCTTCGGCAGACGTGTTGAGAGCCGCACAGTGAATCTCTATGACGAGCTTGAAAAGAGAAACAACAGGAAAGAGTGATATATTTGCGAGAAAGCATACTTACCATACCCGTAAATGAGATATTTGAAAAGAAATGCGGCTGTCCCGTGTGCGCAATGCGTGATGAGCTTGAACAGCACGCAGTCGAGTACATAATGGGTGCCGCTATGATGGAGCCCGATGTGCGTATAGAAACAAACAAATCAGGCTTCTGCAAGGAGCATTTCGAGCAGATGAGAGCCTGCAAGAACAGACTTTCCCTTGCACTGATGCTCCAGACACATCTCCAGGAATTGCAGAAGACCGTGTTCACCGAAAAGGGCTTCTTTGAATCAAAGGACTCAAAAAGCAGAAAGACCACCGAGCGTATCTCAAAGGTGGTCAATGACTGCTTTGTCTGTGCAAAGATAGAGTGGGGCTTTACACGCTGGCTGACCAATATGTTTGACCTTTACAAGCGTGAAAGAGAATTCCGTGAGCTTTTCTCTCAGCAGCAGTTCATATGCCTGCCTCATTACAAGGCGCTTATGCAGAAGTGCGACAGCGACATGGACAAGTCGGTAAAGAACGAATTCCGTGAGGTCTGCACAAAGCTTGTAAAGAACTATCTTGACGAGCTGGAAAAGGACGTTTCCCACTACTGCAAGATGTATGACTACCGCAACACGGGAAAGGACGCCGACTGGGGCAACTCAAAAGACTCTATCGAGCGTGCGATAAAGTTCCTTACAACACGGTAAATACAGAAAAAGCCCGGTCACCTGGACCGGGTTTTTTCAGCGTGTATCATTATTTTTCCGAGGTGTTTTCTGTTTCGGGTACAGCCTGTAAATACGTTTTGAAGTACCAAAGACTGAGTACATACATGGCAGGTTCTGTCATCGAGCGCAGTGCCATGGTAAAAACTACTTCTCCGTAGACACCCGTGAAGCCGTTGTTGAATAATCCGAGTTCGGGTATGCCCATCAGATTGAACCATAACGACGCCGCTAACAGTATCAGCATGGAAATGTTAAGATATCTGCGGTTGCGTGCCGTATTGAGCTCGCCCTTCGATACGGCGAGCATGACCTTTATAAAGTACACTATGGCTATACTGCTGAGTATAAATACCGGGAAGTCTTTGATAAAACGGTACAGTATCGTCTTGTTGTATACCGCTGTGCTGTCTGCAAGCTCGCGGGGCAGTTCGATGAGCTTTGAGCTGCCGGGTTCCTCCATTACCGTGAATGGCAGCTTTACGGAATAGCTGCTGTCGGTGTATACCTTTATCAGTTCGTATATCCTTACGGGCAGACGGCAGAGTATAAATACCGCCGTGCCTGTCGCAAGTCCCGCACAGACTGTCTTTATGGCGGCGGTGTTTTTCTTTGTGTCGGCATTTTTCAGGTCAAGCTCGTGCCTGCGCAGCATAAGTCCCGTGCAGAACGCTGTCAGCGGATAGATCACTATTCGGTAAAGCTGTATGTAATGCGCGGGATGCGCAAAATATCCTGTCATGTGGTCGGTGCTGAAATTCCAGTCCCTTGCTATCTCAAATATGTTCTGTATCAGCCATGCTGCACCGCATATCATGAAATATTCCGATGCCCTGTTTGAGAATATGGTCTTCTTGTCGCCGCACCTGAGCGCCAGTATCAGAGTTGCTACGATGATATATGTTATCGGCTGGTATATATCAAGTGATACTGTGGCGAGCATTGATAATGGTATCATCAGCAGCAGACCCAGATATCTGTTCTTCAGCTTTTTCGGCGTCTTTGATGATACTGCGGCTATTGCAAGTATTATGATCCCCAGCGTGCCTATCGCCGATATGATATTCGTGGTATGGGTGTGGACGGTGCTGTCGGAAGCAATTTGCTCTTTCAGGTATGCCTCATAGTCTGCATCCGAAGCAAAGCTGTTTTCACGGTTTATCTCAACAAAGAAGGTCCCGCAGTATTCGTGCCGCAGGAATGCCGACCTTTCTGTGTCGTCAAATTCCGGAGCGCCAAACAGAACGCTGCAGATCGTGTTCCAGAAAAACAAGAATACATACGCAAACAGTATTGCCTTAACCAAAAAGTAAAGATTGTGCAGGCGGAAGTGTATCTTTTCCGTGATAATGTCACTGCCTGTTTCAGCAGTTTTTTTGCGGAATAGTTTCATTGTGCAGTTCTCCCCTGAAAAAAGTAAAACATTTGACTCTGTAATCATTATACACGGGATTTCTTAATTTCTCCTTTACATAACCTTAAAGTTCCTTAAGGTTTGACACTTTTTTAAGGCTGTGATATAATTATAGCTGAAAGCTATGTTCTGCGGGAGGTGACACGTTGAGACTCAAAGATAAAACAGCGGTGCTTGTCGGAGTTCTGATATGTGCGTCTGCGTCGGGAAAAAGCATGACAGCTATAGCAGCGGTGCTTACAGCTGTCACAGTGTCGCTCCTTAATGAAGTCATTTCTAAAAAAAGCATCTGCAGATCTCTTGCCTTAGGGTATATGGCAGTGTCGGTCTTTGTGCCCGTATTCTGCGCAGGTCTGCCCTTTATGGTGTACGACAGCTTGAGACTAAGGTCAAATAAACTTGCGGCAGCGGCGGCTGTGCCTTTGCTGATATCTCTTTCCGATGATCTTAAATTTTCGGGACTGTGTGCGGCGGTCTGCCTGATCTCGGGGTATATCGAGCTTCTTTCCGCACATATCGAACAGACCGAGAAGACCCTGAGAGAAACAAGAGATGACTCAGCCGAACTTACCGAACTTCTGCGGAACAATAACCGTTCGCTTATCAAACTCAGGGATAACGAGGTCTATAATGCGACTCTTCGTGAAAGAAACCGCATAGCAAGAGAGATACACGATAATGTGGGGCAT
>CADBTD010000070.1 GCA_902797535.1 uncultured Ruminococcus sp.
CGTGACGTGAACTAAATCTGTTCGCCGTACTCGCGTACCTCGGGGGAGTAGTCTGCCATATCGGGGTCCTTATAGTTTATCTCGGCTACGGTCGTTCCGTTTTTCAGATGTGCGATAAGCTCAAGCATTACCTCTGAACATTCGCGGTAGCTTTTCGACTGGAACAGAGGGGTCCAAGCGGGAACGCTGCCTGTTTCGACGAGCTTTGCCACACGCACCTCGAAAAAGTCGGCTTCCTTGAAACCGCACTTATGACCCTCGCGGTCGAAGTATCCTATCATCATTTCGTCAAAGTGTGAGAAGTCAATGACCTTATCGGTAAAAGCCGAATATATGAACATTATCCGCACCTCCGTATTTATCGGGTAAACTACAAAAAACCCGCCCCCTTATTCCATAAGGAGACGAGCGTTATACCCGTGTTACCACTCCGATTCATGCACGGCTCACACCGTACACCTTAACCGCATCGGCAAAAAAACTGCGAATGCGCCGCTCTGTAACGGGAGCTGCCCGTACACACCTACTTGATTTCGGCGGGTCTGCTCAAGGACGAGTTATCACACAGTCTTAATGCCGCTTTTCACCGTCTGCGGCTCTCTGGGAAAAAGATACTGCGTCTTTCTTCCTGTCTTTGCATTTTTCATATAGTATATACATTATATATCATCGCCGACTTTTTGTCAAGGCAGTTCATGAAAAGTTAATTATTTACATCTGCAGAAAAATTTTTTATTTTTGTTGTAATATGAGCATTTCTTTCTCCGTCTGTATTTATGTAAGGCGATAAGGGCTCGAAAAAAGGCTCGTATGAAAAGAAACGATGTGCGCAGGCGGCTGATGCTGCCGCCTGCAAAAAGAGCGTGATTTTTTGATGATTATTCGTCTTAATGATTATAGGGTAAAAGCAGAAAGTCTTTAAGGAGGACGAAAAAAATGAAAACAACAAAAGCTTTAGCGGCATTTACCGCCGCAGTAATGGCAGTATGCAGCTTTGCATCCTGCGGAAAGGTTGAGCCTGAGAACACGGCTGCAAATGTAAACGAAAGCAGCACGGTGACCGAACAGCAGCCGGAGGGCGAAAGCGAGACCGATGCTGTTTCCGAGGCGGTGACATCAAGCGAGGACGACGCATATTCGGAGACGGTGACGGTTTCTTCCGATACGTCATCTTCCGAAGGCGCCGAGGAAGCCGAAGCTCCCGAGGAAAGAGGCGAGTTTGAGCACGGCGCCGACGACTTTGCGGCAGAGCTGTTCAAAAGGGCAGTCGCTGAAAAATCGGGCGAAAACATAGTTGTCTCACCCGAGTCGGTAATGTTCTGCATGGGGCTTGCGGCAAACGGTGCAGCGGGAACTACCCGTGACGAGATGCTTGACGTACTGGCGGGCGGCACAGACCTTGAGACCTTTAATGAAAAGATGAAGAAATGGCATAAACGTCAGGCAGATGAGGGCGAGGAAGTGCAGGGTGAGAACAGAAATGGTCTGCAGCCGTTTAAGATACTCAACGCAAATTCTATCTGGGCAGCTAAGGAGATGGCGCTTTCCGACAGCTATCTGCAGAGAATAAAGGACTGCTTTGATGCTGAAAACCACAGGTCGCTTGAAGTCAATGAAATGAACGAGTGGGTACGCGAAAAAACCGACGGTATGATCGATAAAGCGATCAAGAACCTGCCGCCCGATATTATGTCTGTACTTATCAATACCGTGACATTTGATGCACAGTGGGCAGAACACTTCGTGGAATCGGACGGTTCGTTCACCGCAGCTGACGGTACCGTTCAGCAGGTGACCATGCTGCAGAACAGTGAAAATCAGATAATAAACGGTGATGACTGCAAGGGCTTTATGAAGTATTATTCAGACACGAATTATGCTTTTGTGGGACTTCTTCCCGATGAGGGAACAAGCGCAGAGGAGCTGGTACAGACCCTTGACGGTGAAAAGCTTCACAGCCTTATCAGCGGTGCAGAGTACCGCCATGATCCGTGCGACGTGAGCATTCCAGCTTTTTCGGTGGATGCAGAGTTCAAGATGTCAGGTATGCTCATGGATATGGGAATAAAGAAGGCGTTCGGTGACGCCGATTTCAGCGAGATGGCCGATGTAAGTTTAGCAATATCGGAAGTTCTGCAGAAGGCGCACCTTGAAATAGACAAGAACGGAACAAAGGCTGCTGCTGTAACAACAGCATTCATGGCTATGGGGATAGAGCCTGTGCCTGTAGAAAATCTGACCTTTGACAGACCGTTCGTGTATGCGATAGTTGACCTGGAAAACGGTCTGCCGATATTCCTGGGAGTGGAAAACAAGATATGACAGATATCTTTGCTGAACATGAAGGAGATAACGCCCTGCGGGTGTTGATCATATATATACTATTATAAAGGGAGAGTTCCAAGATGAGAAGAACAAGTAAAACAACAGGTAAGATGACAGCAGTTATGGCAGCTATTATCCTGACTATGGGTATGACAGGCTGCGGCAGCAAAGCGGAAAAGGCTGATAAAAAAGATGCAGAGCCGAAAAGCTCAGCCGCTGAGACCGTTTCGGAAAACAGCGGATCGGAAAAGGAAAAAGAGTCTGCCGAAACAGAAGCAGAGACCTCTTCTGCAGAAGAAAGCACTGATGATACCGAAAGCAAGTCGGGCGGACTGTTTGGTAAGATAAAGGAAAAGGCCAAGCAGGGAGATACGTCTTCCGCTGCCGGGACGACTACTCAGGCACCTAACAAGAAGCCGTCTCTGAAACCCAGACAGTCTGAAACAGCTGCTCAGACTACCGCACCGAAGACCACGACATCTGCGGAACAGGCTCCCGCACCCTCAGCAGGTTCGGACAGAGCAGCGCAGCTTGATCTGGCGCTGACGATAGACGGCAACTACATCCCCCTGCCCTGCGATGTGGCAGACCTTTACGGTTTTACTTTTGAGAATCCGGAATACTATTCTACAGATGAACCCGACAATACAAGTGCATATTGGTACATCGGAGAGGGCGACAACAAGTTCTATATCGGAAGTGCTGTTATTCAGGGAAATTATGATCAGAGCAGATCCGGAAGGCTTCTTGAGGTAAACGCGAACTTTGACAGTGAATACTATACAGCGGAATATATGGGATTAAACACCTATGCGACACCGGCTGATATTATTGCAAGGTTTGGCGAACCTGACTGGAACAATGACACTTGTTATGATTACGATGTTCCAAGTGATATCGGCAAAAGTACTGTGAGCTTTTTTATTGATGATGATGACGGTACCCTGCAGCATGTGAGAATAACATATCTTATACCGAAAATGAACGGATTCCCCGACTTTGAATTCTGAACTGACAGTAAGTAAAAATAATATGTGACGGAGAGGAAAAGAAAAGCCCGGAAGCAGTTTTGGATACTGCCTCCGGGCTTTCTGTTATACTGATATAATTTTGGAAATTATCATGCGATAGATGAAGCGCTCTCGGTGTCTGCGAGCAGCTTTTCCGCACAGGCAAGCTTTACAGCGCATACGAATATCTCCATAGCCTTTGTGAGCTCTTCGAGCGAAGGATAGGTGGGTGCGATGCGTATGTTCTTGTCTTCGGGGTCTTTGCCGTAGGGGTAAGTAGCGCCTGCGCCTGTGAGTGTCACACCTGCTTCCTTGCAGAGTGAAACTATGCGCTTTGCACAGCCGGGAAGGCTGTCAAAGGAAACAAAGTAACCGCCGTTGGGATCTACCCAGCTTCCGAGACCTGTTCCGCCAAGCTCCTGAGTGAGTATATCTGATACTACCTTGAATCTCGGCTCAAGAACTGCACGGTGCTTTTTCATGTGCTCAACTATGTTTTCAAACTTGCCGTCGAAGAACTTTACATGACGAAGCATATTCAGTTTGTCATGACCGATGGTCTGTATGGTCATGCTCTTCTTTATGTGGTCAAGGTTTGCCTTTGAAGCACCGAGTATAGCTACGCCGCTTCCGGGAAAGGTGACCTTTGAAGTCGATGCGAACATATATACCATATCCTCTTTGCCGTTCTTCTTCATCTCGTCATAGATGTTGAGCAGCTTATCGGGGGTATCGGTGAGGTGGTGTATGCAGTAAGCGTTATCCCAGAATATGCGGAAGTCCTTTGCTGCGGGTTCGAGTGCTGCAAGACGCTTGACTGTTTCGTCCGAATAGGTGATGCCTGTGGGGTTAGCGTACATGGGAACACACCACATACCCTTTATCGACGGGTCATCTTTTACAAGACGTTCTATCATATCCATATCGGGACCGTTTTCGTCCATAGGTATGTTTATCATCTCAAAGCCGAAAAGCTCGGTTATGGCAAAATGTCTGTCATATCCCGGAACGGGGCACAGCCATTTCAGTTTGCCGCAGTCCTTCCAGGGCTCAGTGTCTGCCGATACGCCGAAGCTCATGGCTCTTGCAACGGTGTCATACATTATATTAAGGCTCGAATTGCCGAACACTATCACGTTCTCCGGGCTTATTCCGAGCATGGGTGCAAAAAGCTCCTTAGCTTCCTTTATGCCCTCAAGAGCGCCGTAGTTGAAGTAATCGGCTGCTGCTGCCGTAAAGTCCGAAGCTTTGAGGCAATCGAGCATGGGTGCCGAAAGAGCGAGCTGCTCGGTGCCGGGCTTTCCTCTTGCCATGTTGAGCGAAAGTCCGAGTGCCTTGTAATCCTCGTACTGCTTCTGTACCTCTGATTTGAAATCATTTAACTGCTGCCTGTTCATTTCTGCAGGTATCATTCCACATATCCTCCCATAAAGATATTACATTACATATCATATTATATACCAAACTCGCTGATTTTGCAAGTATAAAAGTGCAATCCTGCACAAAATCATGAATTTACACAGAGTATTCAGAAAAATTTGACGCAATATAGGCATTATTTATAACGTTTTATGCAAATGTTGAAAACAGCATGAATCGGGACCCAAATAATATTTCAAGAACGTCATCCTGCAATGCTTTGCATTTGACAAAAGATGCATACGGTGGTATTATATTATATGTATGTGCAGATAAAAACAGGACGGGAGGTGAGTTTATGGGCGTGAGAACGGCTGCTGCTGTGGCGGCGGCGGGCTTTCTTTTCGGCGGACTGACTTCGGGTACGGATGCAGTGCCGAAGAAAGACAGCAAAGACGACAGGGCGGCTTACGAGGCACAGCAGCTCATCGCACCCAAAATCCTTCGGTACATAGCCTCAAAGGACAGCATAAGAGTCTACTGGAGCGCTGTTGACAACGCTGACGGCTATAAACTCTACCGCAAAAGGCCTTCGGGCGGCTGGGCTGAGCTTGGTACATTCGGAAGGAAAGAACGTGCGTTTCTCAGGACAGGCCTTAAAAACGGCACGAAATATACATTTAAAGTCTGCGCTTTTATAAAGCGTGACGGCAGGGAGTATTTAAGTGATGACAGTCCCGAGTTCGTCACTTACACAAAGGAAAACGAGCGTGACGCCGTAAATGAATACCGCAGGACTGCCGAGGAGGCGGGGGAAGACGCTGTGTTCGGGCTTGCCGATCTTAACGGCGACGGTATGCCCGAAATGATCGTGCGGAAGTCTGATGAGCAGTATCCATGCACACTTTATTCCTATTATAAAGGAGAACTGTATGAACCCCTGTCCGAGTTCGACAGACTATATAAGTACTACCCCGGCAGTTATGTTATATCCGATATGACCGACACGGGCACGGCTGAGGATTTCAGATATCTGTATATGCCGCCCCACGGACATTCGGTGATGCTCGGCGTAAAGACATTTTATAAGAAAAAGTACGGCGGAGAGAAAAAATACGCTTTCAAAAAATACTATATGACAGCATCTCAGTTCGGTGCGGCACTTGATATGTACACGGGCGGCGCTGACGGCAGAAGGTTCAATAATTCCTTTGAACCCGTATGGCACAGCAATACCGAGGAGAACAGGCAGAGATTCATAGATTTCGGATAAATGGAAAAAAGCGGAAGATAAAATTTCGTGAAAATGCTTGACAAGCGATCGGATTTATGATATAATGCAATATAGCGAGTTGGCTGTACGGCAGCGGCGTGCGCTTTTTTGCACGCTGAGGAAAGTCCGAGCATCGCAGAGCAGGGTAGTTGATAACGTCAACCGAGGGTGACCTCCGAGCCAGTGCAACAGAAATATACCGCCTCTTTTAAAGAGGTAAGGGTGGAAAGGCGAGGTAAAAGCTCACCGGAGCAGTCGTGAGGCTGCTGCCATGTAAACCTTACCCGATGCAACGCCAATGGCAGTTCAAAGCATAATGGCTGCTCGTCAGTGCTTTGTCTGTAGGCGGCTTGAGCTGTGCGGCAACGTACAGTCGAGATAGATTGCCGTACTCGACAAAACTCGGCTTACAGGCCGGCTCGCACTTTGATTTGACAGTTGTTTTTCCGCTTTTTTTGAAAGGACAGGCAGCGAGTTCATAAGAAAAATCGGAAAATGATTGTATATATGTCACAAGAGAACTGCGCATTTTTGTGTTTGCAGCTGTTTATTTCTACAAATTTTTGATGTTTTTGTGAAAAAACGTTGCAATTGTGGTTTGAATGTGTTAAAATGAGTATACTAAAATATTTATTTTGGGAGGAAAATACTATGAAATTCACAAAGGTTTTAGCTGCATCTGTAGTTTCTACTGCTGTAGCTGCTTCAATGGCTGTATCGGCTTCTGCTGCTACTAAGGACGACGCTATCAACGCTGCAATCCAGGCTGGCGCTCCTTCTGAGAACGTACAGCAGCTCAGGAATTTCCTGGAGGATAACGCTGCTCACTACACTGCTGCAGATTACGATGATTTCGTAAACACTGTAACTCAGGTTGGTCAGAAGTATCGCGGAAGAGCATTCAGCTCTCTTACTGAGGCTGAGCAGAACGATATCGTTTCTACTCTCGTTAACCTCGGCAGCAGACACAACACTTCTGTTACCTGCACTAAGCAGACTAACGGTCACTACAGTGTACTTGCACAGTGGACAGGTTCTACTTCCAGCAACGGTGGTACAACTTCTTCTGCTGCAGGCGGCGCTCAGACCGCAGGCGGTAAGGCAGTAGCTGACACCGGTTCTGTAATGGCTGAAGAGTCCACCAGCGGCGCTGTTGCATTTGCTGGTCTCGCACTCGTTCTTGCTGCTGCAGGTGTTGTAGTTGTTACAAGAAAGAACAGAGCTTGATTTTCAGTAAAAACTGAATAATTCGGAGTGATTTTGAAAATGAGTAGACATTCTGCAAGATCTGCAGGTCATACTCGTCATCATGAACATTCTTCGTCAAACAGGGTGTTGAGGACATTCACTTTTGTCCTCACACCTTTTTTGATATCAGTGATAATATGCAGCATACTCGTTATCGCCCTTGCAAAGCCCTATGGAAAGATCAAGCCGTATTTTGATATGGCCTTCTCGGCAGGACAGGGCAACACTATCGAAGAGAATGTTGCTTCACTGAATAAGTATAAGGATGACGACGCACCATTACAGATCAAGGATATAGAAATGGAAGACGGCGAAGTTCATACTATGATCTATCCCTATGTTGGTGATCTGTATGCGCATATCAACTGCAAAAATGCAGGTATGAACGATATCCCTGTTTACAGCGGTACTCTTGATGACATCCTCGCAAGAGGTGCTGCATGGTATAACGGTTCGGTATATATAGGCCATGTGGGAAATGTTGTTATCGCAGGCCACAATCATACCGATTTCTACCATCTTCCTCAGTGCGAAGTCGGTGATGAAGTGACTCTTGAGACCGACTACTGTAAACTTACATATATCGTCAGAGAAAAAGTCGTGTTCCAGGATACCGATCTTACCTATGTAAGACCTACCGAAGATGATATACTCACTATGTATACCTGCTGGAATAACGGCAGACTCGGTATGAGCGACAAGCGTCTTGCGGTCATCTGCGACTGCGTGAGCCGTGAGTGGAAAGAGGTGAAGCAGAAACAGTGAAGAAGCTTTACCATTATCCCTCAATGTTCTTTCTTACTATATTTTCGGTGATTCTTCTCATACTGCTTGAGATCACAATGTTCGTGAATCTCGTTCTGCTGAATCCGAAGATATATTCCGAAACTATAGGAAAATATGATGTAGGTTCATCTGTATACAAGGAACTGACAGAGTACTTTGTTCAGTTTTCTGCTCCTACAGGTATCCCTGCTGAGGTATTCAATGATCATATAGACAAGTCTGTTCTGACTAACAGCGCATATAAGCTTACCGAAGACTCGGTCAAGTACCTCTCGGACCCGAATGCGCCCGAGCCTCAGATACATTACGATTTTACAGACATCGATGCAAGCGTCAACGGCTATATCGAACAGTTCAATAAAGAAAATTCCGTTGAAATGGACGAGGAGACCGAAAAGCTGATAGGCAACACCATTAACGTTGTACACAGCCAGATCGAAAGCAAGCTCGACGTTATGATGATCTATTCTATCGCAAAGTCCCCCGCAGCAGCTTCAATACATAAGTATTCCTCAATGCTGAAATATCTTATGTACGCTTCGGGCGCTGCATTTCTTGTTTGTGTGATCATTATGATCGTGATAGACCGCAGACATCCGAGGGATCTGCCGTACTGGTTCGGAGTTGTTTGCTTCAGTTCGGCCCTTATAATACTTGTTCCGTCGCTCTATCTTCAAAAGACAAGATATTTCACAGGCTTTTTTATGAGAAATGAGCATATCTACAAGAGCGTTACAGGTCTTTGTGAAAGACTTCTGAGCTATATTACCGATGCACAGTTCATCATGCTGCTTATCGGTGTGGCTCTTATACTCATAACCCTGATGATACATGGCGTATATGTAAAATATGTAAGAAAGCGTCATCACCGCTAAAAAAAGCACAGCGAGAAAACGCTGTGCTTTTTACTTTAGTGTGTTATTATATCATACGATGACTGTTCTGTTCCTGCCCTTGTCCTTTGCGTCGTACAGGCCATGATCGACTCTTATGCAGGTCTCTTCTGCTGTTTCATTCGGTCGGTTTACGGTCACGCCGCAGCTTACAGTGTGCCTGCCCGACTTTTCAAAGGTCATGCTCTCAAATGATGTGCGTATCTTTTCGGCTATTATGTAAGCCTGATTTTCCGAGGTATTCGGCAGCAGCACCATGAATTCCTCTCCGCCCCAGCGTCCCGCTGATCCACCAGCCTCCTGAGCATTGAGTCTGAGTATATCGGAAAAACTGCGGAGCACCAGGTCGCCTTCGTTGTGGCCGTAGGAGTCGTTGATGCTCTTGAAATGGTCAAGGTCAAGCATTATAAGCGCAAATTCATTGTTGTTTGTTATCTCTGCCGTTGCAGCTATGCGGTTTTTGATCTCTCGGCGGTTGTAGAGCCCCGTAAGTTCATCTATCATCACAAGGTGCGTCAGCAGTGAATTGGCATCAGCAAGTCTCTGATTTGCAGCTTCAAGCTCGTTAGAGGCAACATCGATGAAGTTAGCAAGGCGGCGAACCATTGAAACGTGCTCACTGCTGTAGTCAAATGAATCGAGCAGAGCCTGCTTTTTCGGCTGTCCTGCTTCACCCTCACGCATACCTATGATGACAAGCGTGACATTATGCTGATTGAGTGATCCGTCTATGCGGTGAAATTCTCCTCCCGTATAAAATCCCGCAGTGTCCGCAAGGGCAGTGAATGGCATTGACTCACGGTCTATGTCCTCGCTTCCCCAGAAAGTACGCCTTGAAGCACAGTCAAATATCATTATGCCGTCAGGCACAAAATCTGCAAGCGCCTTTGCCTTGTCAAGTATACTGCGGAGTATAGTCTGGGGATCTCCATAGGTTATATGCGCGATACTTCCGCATTCAACATCGGAAGTCACGATGAGTTCGCCGTTTTCCGTACATCCGGTAGGCACACGCACGATGCTTGTTCCGTTTCTGTCATAGGTAATGGGGAACTCCAGCGTGTTGTGATAGAAGTGTTCGTCATTGTCTATGCGCAGATAGCGGTAATAGGTCTCATATGCGGGCACGCCGTCAAATTCCACTATGTGGTTCTTATAGGAGCGTGTTATAGTGAGTTTCTGACCCAGCGGCTTCCAGCCTGATATATGGCAGTCCCACAGATGCAGGTCACTGCCTCCGTAAAGAACAAAAACCACACCCGAATCCAGCAGACCGCTCTTGCGTGAGAAAATGCTCACATCGTCGGGATCGGCCATTCTGCTGTATGCACAGCCGCCGAAAATTGATATGTCCTTTCGCATCTCCGAAAGTCTGTCGCAGAAATATGTGGTAGACATATCCCTTATGGTTATGAGTATCTCGATGCCCTTGACCCAGGGGCGTTCATCTATCTGTTCAAGCAGGTCATTGCAAAGTGCTTCATGGTCGTCCTCGGAAAGGGGATATGTCAGCACTTCAAATTGTGTATCAGCTCTTTCAAATACCGTAAATACTGCGGATACGGCTGATTCGTTCAGCCTGCCGTGTTCTATGTTTGCATTTGAACTGCACCCGAACCATTCGGCATGGGGGCATTCGGCTTCAAGAACTTCAGCAGCGGAAAGAAGAGCCTCTTTGCTGTTCTGATCGTAAAACAGGTGAACGACGCATTTTTTGCCGTCAATATCCTTTTTGAGCGAAGAAACAGCGTTGGAGAAAGATGTTCGGTCATGGAATACGAGCTGGAATTGTTTCATGATATCTGCTCCATTCTTCAAAAATAGTATACCAATACCATTATATCACATATGGAAAAGATTTGCAATTGATATAATATCAAAAATGTAATATTTATATAAAATTGTTATTGAATATTTTTTTGAGTGTAATATTCTATGAGGATCCTGCGTCTATATTGTCAGTGAGGGTCTCATGGAGGCTTTCACGGAAAGGAAAAGCAAATGAAAAAGGCCTTAGCCATTATAGCTGCCGCAGCAATACTCAGCGGCTGTTCGTTCACAGCAAATAAGATACCCAAAACAGGTGTTGACCTTAACGGTGACCTGCTTGTGGTGTACGACGGGGATAAAGCCTCGGATTATTCGTTCATCGGTGACAAAATACTCACCGAGGGTGAGGTCTTTGTAGACGGTCACGGCGAAGGTTACGCCGGCCGCAGGTTCAAACCTTCATCGGA
>CADBTD010000071.1 GCA_902797535.1 uncultured Ruminococcus sp.
CTGTACCTTAGCGCCGGGAACTTCCTCGGAAGTTGCAGCGTCGGTCTTCGAGAACTTGATATCGTCGATGACCTTGTCACGCATGGTAACTACGCCGTTTTCAACGCCGTCACCTGCAACAGGCTTGCCGTCTCTGTCGAGCTTGAATGTCATGTACTCGGTGTAAGCGTATCCTGCGGGAGCGCCGTTCTCAACGAGTATGTACTCAGCATCAGCAGTGAGCTTATTGCCATTTACATTGTGAGCTTCATTGCCGGAAGTCCAGCTGTCAACTGCTTCCTTGCCGCTCTTTAATACAGGCTTATTGTTATCGTCAAACTTGACCTTACCGTTTTCAAAAACAACGTCGTCTTTAAGATAAAGTGAAAGCTCAGCACCGGGAACTTCGTCTCCGCCGCCTACTGCCTTCTTGGAGATGTCAACTCCGCCGAGTGCCTTGTCACGCATGGTAACTACGCCGTTCTCAACGCCGTTGCCTGCAACAGGCTTGCCGTCTTTGCCGAGCTTGAATGTCATGTACTCGGTGTAAGCATATCCCTCGGGAGCACCTGTCTCAACAAGTATGTACTCAGCACCTGCATAGAGCTGCTTTGCATCTATCTCTTCGGGAGTTGTGCCGGAAGTCCATTCCTTGACTGCTTTCTTGCCGTTCTTTAATACGGGCTTATTGTTATCGTCAAACTTGACCTTGCCGTTCTCGACAACAACATCGCTCTTAAGATAAAGTGCGAGCTTTGCACCGGGAACTTCGTCTCCGCCGCCTACTGCCTTCTTGGATATCTTAAGATCATCGCTGATAGCGTCGTCAATGATCTGTACCTGACGTGCCTCATCAGAACCGACTTCAACAAATCTTGTGCCGTTCTTTATGAAGATCTTACCGCTCTTAGCGATAACGAATGTAACGTCAACTGCGTAAGCATAGCCCTGAGGAGCGTTCGACTCGTGGAATATGTATTCCTTGCCGAAAGCCAGCTTCTTGAGCGAGTAATCAGCATTGTCGCTGTCAACGAACTCGATCTCCTTAGCTTCGCTCTCAGAAGTCCACTGCATTACAACGTCGCCGGTCTCTGCATCGAGTATCTGTACCTGAGCACCGACAACTTCTTTTTCTCCTGTGATGTCAGCCTTTGAGAACTTGATACCGTCAAGCTTTCCGTCTTTCATCTGGAGCTTGTCAAGCTTATCGCCTGCAGGCTTTCCTTCTTCGTCAACCACTGTTACTTTACCGTCAGCATCAACTGTAAAGTAAATGCACTCTGCATAGGTGTAACCGTTCGGAGCACCCTCTTCTACCATTACATAAACGGTATCAGCTGCAAAGTTGTCGACCGAGATCTCTTTAGCCGTGCTCTTTGATGTCCAGGACTCAACAACTGCGGTCTCTTCTGTCTCGCCGTCGGCAAGCTCAACAGTTACATCGCCGAAGTCGTCCTTGCCTATTTCTACCTTGTCTTTTCTGTAAACGGTTATCTTAGCTCCGGGAAGCTCGCTTGTGCCGTTCACATCAGTCTTTGAGAACTTTACATTCTTGCCGTCAAGATCAAGAATAAGATTCGACGGGAAGAATGACATATGAGTTTCGTTAAGAAGTTCGACCTTGTCTGCGATTATTGTACCGCTGCGGTTCCAGGGCTTATAGAATGTATCGGGAGCAAGTACATGACCAACGAACTGACCATTATCGCTCTCTGTGATCGTTGTGCCGCCAGGTGCAGCATTGTAGAAGTTGTAGATGATGTTGGTGCCCTTATATGACATAGGCTCGCCGTCTTCGATTACCGCTTTGCTGCCATCGACAGGTGTGTAGGTAGGCGTGCTGTGAAGTACAAGCTCATCTTTCTGCTCAAGGTCTATGTTTACGATAAGAACCTGCTCGCCGTAAACATACTCTCCGTCAACAACATCAACGTTTATTCCGTTTACATGGAAATCAAAACCGTCCTTGATGTCCGAATACTTGAGTTTCAGCACCTGCTGACCTGTCGGCTCAAGGTTTACATTACCGCCGTCAAGAGTAAGCGTTGCGGGAAGTGCAGCCATCTTTTCGGAAAGGCCTTCGTATTCAGTCTTGGCTGCTTCAAAATCGATCAGCGCATCACCGAAGTGATAAATGTCACCCTTTTTGCCGTCAACGTTTGAAAGAACCTTGAGTCTGTTGTTCCCGTCTCCATCTTTAAGAATGAGATGCTCGCCGTTATAATCAACCGGATTTGTTACAAGAGTATCGGGATTCTGCTCATCGGTTATCGAGTAATTCTTAGGAATTACCAGAGCATGAGCAACGCCGGAATTAAGAGTGGCCCATGCAGCCCATGCAGGTCTCTGTACCTCAACAGATTCCGAATAAACATTGACAAGCTTCTTAGGCTCACCGTTTACTGTAGGAAGTACGGTGTGTGCCTCAGGCACAAAGCTGTTTGAACCAAAATGAGCAGTCTTGGTAGCAACGTTACCGTTGATATGTCCGCTCGTCGCGCTAGCCTTTGTGGTGATATCGCTGAATGCGAAAATGTGGAAGTCGCCGGCAATACCGAGAGGGCTTCCTGTGTACCATTCAGTCTGCTCAAAAGCTTTGTTAAGAAGCGGCAGACCATCACTTGGTGCATCAGCAGCAAAAACATCGACCGAACCCGCCGGAAGTACGCTCGACATAACCAGTGCTGCCGAAGTCAGTGTACCGAAAACTCTGCTTTTAAGGCTTTTTGCCTTCACGCGCCGACACCTCCTTCGTTAAGATTTCTTTGCTTCATTCACATCAATCCTTTCATAAATAAAACAGATCCAAATTTTTACCAATCGCATATCACACCATTTTTTGCTATATAAAATGGCACAATATGTCCTTATATACATTTTACTATAAAATACCGTTTTAGTCAAGATAATCTCGTCAAAAATCACATGAAAATCACAACTTTGTAATATCTGCCGAATCGAAAACCTTTGAAATCATTCATTTTTTGCATATTGTGACTAATTAATACATTTTTTGTTTTAACAATAAACAGCGTTTGAAATCACATTTTCTAAATTGTTAATTGAGTTTATTAAACCTGAACAAGTTAATTGTTTGTACAAATTAATTACCGAAAATTGCGATTTGTTCATAATTTGCGATTTGTATATCTTCAATATATTTTGATATGATGATATGTGCAAAAGTTCCTATACAAGATCACTCCATGATATATCGTATAACAAATCTTGTTTTTCTGACAAAGATGAAAAAAATCGTTGACAACCATGTCGCTTTTGTGCTATAATATATAATGCCGAAAAATGGGTCTGTCACAGATCCCGCAAAATATTCGGCAGATAGGAATCGGACCATCAACATCGGTCAAGGTGGAATTTAATATGGATTTTTCTAACCTGTTCACTATGCTGTGCGGCATTTCTCTATTCATGTTCGGAATGGCATTCATGGGCGACGGCCTTAAACGTGCCGCAGGCAGTCAACTCGAAAAACTGCTCGGAAAGCTGACAAGCACCCCGCTGAAAGGAACTCTTCTCGGTACAGGTGTTACTGCTATAATACAGTCATCATCAGCTACATCCATCATGGCAATAGGTTTCGTTAACTCGGGCATGATGAAGTTCAGACAGGCTATAGGCATCGTACTCGGTGCGATACTCGGTACATCCGTCACGGGCTGGGTCATCGCCGTATCCTCTATCGAGGGCGGCGGCGGAGTGACATCTCTTCTTTCCTCAGCCACTATAAAAGGCGTTTTTGCAGTGGCAGGCATCCTGCTCAGAACATTCTCCAAGAAAAGATCTACTATCGGCGACGTAATGCTCGGCTTTGTCGTGCTTATGTCGGGAATAGATATGATGAGCGCAGCAGTTTCTCCGCTAAGGGATAATCCTCAGTTCATAAGCGTACTCACCTCATTCTCAAACCCCGTGATAGGCATACTCGTCGGTGTCGCATTCACCGCTGTTCTCCAGAGCGCATCGGCGGCTGTGGGTATTCTCCAGACACTGAGTATGACAGGAGCTCTTGACTTTGCGGGCGCACTTCCGATACTTCTCGGTATCTCCATAGGTGCGGCAGTTCCCGTACTTCTTTCGGCTCTTGCAGCAAATACAGAAGGAAAAAGAACTTCGTTCGTGTACCTGATCCTAAATGTCCTCGGCGTTATTTTCACCGGCGGCGGCTTCTATCTGATAAACGCATTTGTCGGTTTCGGTTTCATGTCCATGAAAATGAGCATAGTCTCCATCGCTCTTGTAAATACGCTCTACAGACTTATAAACGTTATCGTACTTTTCCCCTTCATCGGACTTATAGATAAACTAACCTGCCTTATAATAAAGGATAAGGAAGTTTCCGAGCCGGAGATAAAACAGATACCCCTCGAAGAACGCTTTATCCCTTATGCTTCCCTCGCTATCTCCCAGAGCAGGAGCGCTATCTTCGATATGGCTCAGAAAACAGTCAAGTGCGTGAGCTGCTCTATCTCGGCTCTCGAAAATTATACCGACGAAGCCTTCGATAAAACAGCCAAGTATGAAAAACTCGCTGACAGCTACGAAAACGATATAGGCACTTACCTCATGCGTATCTCACGCAGACAGCTCACTAAAGAACAAAACGCCGATGTCTTCAAATATCTGCACACTCTCGGTGATTTTGAACGTATAACCGACCGCGCGATGAACATAGCTTTTATCGCAAGGGATAACCACGCCGAAAACATCATCTACTCCGAAAAAGCCGGCGAAGAACTCAAGCTCATCACCGATGCGGTCACCGAGATACTCGATATGACTCTCGATGCCTATACCCGCGATAACTGGGAATCCGACGGAAGTATAGGTGCTCTCAGTTCGGCTATCCACACTCTCTGCTCAACTGCCGAACTTCACCATGTAAAACGAATGCAGAACGGCGACTGCTCACTCAGACAGGGCGCAGGCTTCGGTGAACTTCTCACCAACCTCGAAAGAATGGCAGTCCACTGCTCAAAGATAATCATGGCTCTCAACGAAGTAAACCCCGACAGCTACCGCATACACGGCGGCAAGGTGAAGGACGCAGAGACCAGATACAGCACAAATTCCGAGGCTTACGAAAGATTCATGACCAAGTACGCTATGTGATGTTCAGCATTTCGGCTTTACATCACTCCCGCTGACAGGTGCATCTGCTTTACACAACAGAATACCGCGATTTACGGGCTTTTTTTCAGGCAACTGAAAAAGAGCTTTTTTTATGCCCGATATCTTTACATTTTCGTCATTTTGTGTTATAATCAATACAACGATCTCCCTGAAAGCAGAGATTCAAATAAAAAAATCTGACATTACTTAGAAAGAGGGCGCATTTTTTGTCCGAAACCAAACTCCCCGATACCGATATCACACCGGAAGAACACTACAGCCGCCCCCGTGCGCTGGTCACTGCCCTTCTCAAATGGCTCGAATGTGAGTTCTTCGGACTGTTCATCTGCCTGTCGGTCATCGCCATGAGAGTCGTCATGCACACCGCCGCAGATGTTATCTTCGGTGCGGCAGGCCTTGTATGCTATATAGTAGTGCTTTCCGATTTCGGACTGAAACAGGGCGCAAAGGCAAGGGTCAAAAATCAGATACGGGGCGATAACGTAAGACCGATCTTCGGCTTTCTGCTCGGTATAGTATCACAGCTTCCCGCTGCCGCAGGCCTCGCAGTCTTTGCTCTGTCCTCCTCCCTCCCCGCCTTCAAGATCATGAACACCGGACTCTGGGGCATCATCGACCTTTTCGCACCCACCATGCGCACTCCGGATATCCGCCCTGCGCTGTGGGCAGTCTACCCCCTGCTGCTGGTCTTACAGGCGGCAGCTGTGGGCATCTGCTTTGTCTTGGGACTGAATAACGAAGACCTTGCTACAAAGATCATATATAAAAAACAGGAATAAGAGGTAGAAAAATGAAAAAGACTATTCTTCTGACAGCCGCTTCAATGCTTCTGCTGTCAGGCTGCGGTGAAAAACCCGCCGATACCGAAAAAAAAGAGCCCGAACAAAGAATGCTCGCAGTCGAACTTACCGATAAACTCAATAAAGATGACTACGAACTTGCTTTCACCATAACGGGCGACCCCGTTTTTGACGGCAACACCATAAGCATTAAGCATAAGGGCGCCGACAGCGATGTCTGCATCTTCGACGGCAAGATGCTCTCCGAATTTATCAGGGCAGGCGACAGCACCACAATGCTTTTCCCCGAGATAGAATGCTTCCAGAATACCGAATTCACCGAGATCTCGGGAAACGCTTTCATCAGCGTGGGCGGTGCCGATCAGTTTATCGAAAGCACCGAAAAAGACGGCGTCATCACCGAGGTATATGAATCCCCCGCAGATAGCGGCAGCACCCCCGACAGGTTCACCTTTGAATTTGACAGCGAAACTCAGACGCTAAAACACCTGACCCGCGTCTCATCAGATGTCACCACCGAAATAGAAGTAAGCGATTTCAGCTGGGAATGTGAAGATATCGCCCTTCCCGACCTTTCAGGCTGGGCAGACCTCTCCCCGGGCGCTGTCATTCAGGAGACTACTCAGCTCAAATTCTACCTTTACTACACAATGGGCATCGTCGAAAGCGAACTCAATGAATTCGGCTACACCTATGAGGAGATAGCCAATATAAAAGTAAAGGACCGTGACGCATTCTACAAAGAGCTTGATAAAAAAGCTGCCGAATACGAAGCGTCCCATAAAGATCAAAAATAAAAGATAAGGAAGATACTAATGAGCGAACATCAGTTCAGTGTTGACCTCGGCGGAATGATAAGCGTGCTCTCCGATCACCTCTACAGCAGTCCCGACGTTTTCCTGAGAGAACTTCTCCAGAACGGTGCAGACGCTGTCAGCATGAGAAAAGAGATAGATACCGGCTTTGACTCCCCCGAGATAATCGTCACCGCAGACGGAAAAAGCCTTACCTTTACCGATAACGGCACAGGCCTCACCGAAGATGAGGTGCACAAATTCGTGTCGGTCATCGGTCAGTCCTCCAAACGAGGCAGCAAGGACGGCAGCTATATCGGCAGATTCGGCATAGGCCTTCTCAGCTGCTTTATCGTCACCGATGAGATAGTACTTCGTTCACGCTCGGTAAAAGCCCCCGACTGCGCAGTCGAATGGCACGGCTTTGCCGACGGAAGATACTCGGTACGTCAGATACCCGCCGATATCCCTTTCGGCAGCAGCATTTCCTTCGCCCCCAAAAAAGACTGCGAAAAATACTTTGATGCAGCCTTCTGCGAAGAAAGACTCAGATACTACGGCCTGCCTATGCCTTTTCCCGTTTACGTCACCGCTGACGGTGTCACCAGAACAAGAGCTAATATACTCTACATAGGCGGCAGCAGCAGCGAAAAGAAATTCGTCCTTGAAACGGGCAAACGCATTTTCGGCACCGATACCGACTTTCTCGACTATATCCCCCTCTCCTCCCCCGACGGCCTTTTCAGCGGAGCCGCATATATACTGCCATACTCCGTGTCACCCGCATCGGGCTTCGAGGGCAAACACAGGATATACCTGAAAAATATGCTCCTCACCGAAAACGGCGGAGCTATCCTCCCCGAATGGGCGTTTTTCCTGCGCTGCTTTATAAACACCGACAAACTACGCCCCACAGCTTCAAGAGAAGACTTCTACCACGACGAGACCCTGCTTAAAGCCCGTGAACAGATATCAGAGTGCATCTCCCAATACCTTGAAGAGCTTTCGGGCAGGAACAGAGGCCTTTTACAGAAGATAGTCGAACTTCACGGAACGGCGCTGCGCTCTGTAGCCTGCGAAAACGAGCAGCTCCTGCGCATTTTTATGCCCTACTTCGGCTTTGAGACCAGCTTCGGCACAGTAACTGGCGAGGCCCTCATGCAAAGCGGCAGACAGGCATACTATATCTCGGATATCGACGTTTTCCGACAGCTCAGACCTATCTTTGCCGAAGCTGACCGCCTTCTCGTGAATACCGCTTACGTCCACTCTCTCGAGATACTCGAATTTGCTGAAAGACTCGGCTTGATAAGACTTCAAAAGCTCTCCGACAACGTGGTCAGCGACACCCTTGCCGACTGCCCCGACGAAAAACCTTTTGAGGATCTGAAACGCTCGTTTAATACCGCCCTCAGAGACTGCGACTGCAAGGCTGTGCTCAAGAGCTTTGAACCCGCACAGGTCAGCGCTGTTTTCAGCAAAAGCGCAGACACCGACATAAAACAGGATATCAAACGCTCAAAAGAAAACGGCAATGAGGTCTTTGCCGATATGCTCGGCGCCTTTGAAGAAGAGCTCGAAGATGAACGCGCATCGCTTTTCCTAAACACCAAAAGTCCGCTGATACAGCGCCTTTCGTCACTTGATGACAAAGAAAAGCTCCACACATTTGCGAAGATACTTTATGTTCAGTCGCTCATTTCGGGCGGATACCCCGTCTACTCACAGCAGCTGAGCATAATGAATGATAATCTTATAAAACTTATCGAATGGGGGATATGAACCACTATGTTTGACAAGGAATACTACAACACCCTGCCTAACGGCACTCAGTCTGTCGAATACCTGAAAAAATGCATCGCAGAAGCAGACAACGAGAAGAATTACGAAGATATGCTCACCCTCAGGGAGGAATACCTTGACCAGAGCTTCATGCACGGAGACGGCTTCAAAGGACTGATGATATTCCCCGAATATATGACGCTTTTCGATGAACATCCGGGAATCATCTCCCCACGAACCTTTATGTTCAATTTCAAATGGGTCCTCGGAAATTCTTCCGATTTTTACCAGATATCCCGCGAACAGACAGACAAATACTTTGAACTTTTCAAACAGTACATAGAAAAATTCGGCTACACCATGAGAACATACTACCTGTTCAAGGCCTGCCTGCAGCGTGATATGGGCGGCAATGATGATGAGGTCATTGAACTTATGAACAAGGGCCGTGAGTATGAGCGCACCGAAATGAGCGACTGCGAGACCTGCGAAATGAGCTCATTTATAGAAAATGAACTCCTCTGCGGCTCGTTTGAAAAGGGTCTTGGGCTGCTGCGTGAAATGACCGAACGCGGCATGAGATGCGCCGAACAGCCTCAGTGTACATATTCATTCGTTGCCAGGGAGTTCGCAAAACGGGGCATCTATGACGAGGCAAAGCACTATGCCGACCTTGCTCTCCCCCCGATAAAGAGAGAGTTTGAGGCGTATATCAACGGCATAGCCTACCTGCTCACAGTGTATACCCTCACCGACCTTAACCAGGCATACGAACTGTTCAGAAGCACCGCACATTACTACACGCTCTGCAAGAACCCCTCGGAAAAACTCAATTACGCAGACGCCGCCGCAAGGTTCTTCCGCAAGCTCGAGGAAGAGGGCGAGACCGACCTCACCACCAATCTCAATTCCTCCTTTGAAAGATTTGACGACAGCGGCGAATACAAGATATCCGAGCTGCGTGAGTTCTTTGAACAACAGGCTGAAGACCTTGCCGGAAAATTCGACAGCCGAAACGGAAACAGCTTGCGCTCACAACAGCTTGAATTCGTTTACCCCGATTCCCCTGTTACCAAGCTCGACCTGCCCATGCACGGCAAGGTCACCCGCCAGCCCTACGCATACGCCATACCTTTCACCGCCCCCGAAAACTTCCCCGACCCCGATACTATCAAGTCTGTATTTGAAAACACAGGCGAATACGACTATATCGACCTGCGCTTCAATAAGGAAACAAATATGCTCATGGCAGGCGGCCGTGACACTGACGGCAACCCCTATGAATACCACTTCATGTTCAATGATATGATGCCTCTGAACGGCCTTGAACAGTATCACTACCTCCCCTCGGGCATCGAGCAGGACCTTGAAGCCTTTACCTGCATGATGATAATCGTTTCTGTTCCTCAGGATACTTTCAGAGATATGCGCAAACTCGTAAAGCTCACCTCTGCTTTCAATAAAGACTCATCCCCCGTTATCTTAGACCTTACCACCAACCGCATCCTTTCCTCTGTATGGGCAGATATCGAGGCTAAAGGCTCTACTGCCCCCTATGAGCGCTACCTTTTCAGAATGCTCAACTACCGCACAGCTTTTGAGGATATGTTCGATGACGACGCACTGAGAGGCGATATCGTAACCTCGGGTCTTACTTCTTTCGGTTCAAGAGAAATCATCGTTCCCGCCGTCAAGGAAGACGATATAGAATTTGTACGCTCTGTCATCTCTCAGGTGGCAGAAGGCTGTATATCGGTAAGATCGCTTCCCGATGAGGGCATCAAGTTTAACACAGGCATCATCTTTACCGAGAAAAATGACGGCAAATCTCTCGTGAAGAACGTTCTCGTTTCCTGGTCGCCTCTTACTATCCCCGTTGAAAACGACGAAGGCGAAGAGACCGAGATACCTCAGGTATTCGCCGAGCTGAAACTCCATATGCCCGACGGCAGAGTTATCCGCCCCGATGAACTCACAGAGGACGAACGTGAAAATATAAACTTCTACACCTCAAACAGAAGCTCCGATATCTCTGCACAGAAAGCCCGCGAGACTTTCACCGAGGCAAGAGAATTCTTCCTCCGCAATCAGGAGGATTTCTGGATGCTTGCTGGCGTTGAGGTGACTCTCCCCGATCCCGAGTACGACGATGAGGAATACGAAGACAACCTCTTCCTTGAAGTACGCCCCGACGGAAAATATATCGTACTCAGCGATGAATATGAAGAGAACGGCATA
>CADBTD010000072.1 GCA_902797535.1 uncultured Ruminococcus sp.
TGCCGGCATCATTCTGTTCGCTGTTCTGACCTCAAAAACCGTCACACAGGATACCTCACGGCAAACGATAACTGCGCTCAATGATATTGCAAGGACTGCCGAAACACATCGGACAGAGCTTGAAACGCTCGGCAATATGGGATATGACGGCGACTTTGTTATACTTGATATGACCGACAATGTGCTTTATTCCAATGCTCCCGTGAGCGATAAGCTGACGGCGGAAAAAGCGGTACAGAAGCGGTATCCCTGCCGATACCTGAAAGACGACAGCGGCATATGGGGCTGTGTTGTCATGATAGATGACGGGCTTGACGGCTACAGGACGCTCCGTCTGCGTTTTATCATAGGAATGAGCATCGGCGGTCTGGTGATACTGCTCGGCATGGCCGGTTTCGGGGTATATCTGAACAGAAACGTTATCACGCCGTTTCGGAAGATGCAGGATTTTGCGGGAAAAGTCGCTGAGGGCAGGCTGGACGACCCCCTTGAAATGGACAGGGACAATCTGTTCGGCGCGTTTTCCGAGAGCTTTGACATCATGCGCGAGGAGCTTTCCGCCTCAAAACAGCGTGAGCTGGAATTGCAGAAAAAAGAGCGTGAGCTTGTGGCATCGCTGAGCCATGACCTGAAAACGCCTGTCACGGGGATAAAGCTGGCGGCGGAGCTTTTGCAGATGAGGTTTTCCGTAAAGGCTGAAAACTGCGGCAGCGATATCACTTTCGGCAGGGACGAGATAGACAGCATGAATGACGGCGTAGACGGCATTCTGCAGAAGTCTGAGCAGATAAACGCACTTGTGAGCGACCTGTTCACATCGACACTTGACGATCTCGGCGAGTTCAAGGTAAACTGCCGTGACGAGGATTCGGGCGTGCTTGCAGATATCGTGAAAAGCTGTGATGATAAGCATTATGCGGTCATGGGTGAGCTTCCGCAGGTCATTGTCAGCATAGACAGAAAGCGTATGGCGCAGGTAATCGGCAATATCATCTCAAATTCCTACAAGTATGCCGATACCCCGATAAACATAGGCTTTTCGCTGTCCGACGGGTTCCTTGAAATGCGTATACAGGATCACGGCAGGGGCGTTCCCCCGGACGAGATAGAGCTTATCACAAACAAATTCTATCGGGGCAGAGAGTGGGCTGAAAGCGGCACCGACGGCAACGGTCTGGGGCTGTATATCGCAAAAACGCTGATGAAAAAGATGAACGGCGGTCTGACCGCAGAGAGTGACAGCGGTCTTGCGGTAACGCTTATGATCCCGCTGAGTTAAGAAAAATATAAGAATTATATAGGAAAGTTTTATGGAAGAAATTCCGGAAGTCATGTATAATATCCTTAGAACAGCAGAAAAGACTGCATGAAAGGATGTTATATATGGCTTCTTCTATTTTAAGGACAGAAAAACTATGCAAATCATTTTCAAACGGCGGCACACAGCAGCACGTTATCAAAAATCTTGACCTTGACATTACCGAGGGTGACTTCACCGTTATCATGGGTTCGTCGGGTTCGGGAAAATCCACACTTCTGTATGCGCTTTCGGGAATGGACAAGCCCACGCTCGGCAAGGTGTATTTCGGGGACACGCAGATACAGGACTACTCAAATGACAGGCTTGCACAGTTTCGCAGGGGCAACTGCGGATTCGTTTTTCAGAGCGTGTACCTGCTTGACGACCAGACGGTGCTGGACAATGTGCTTACGGGTGCGCTCATCGTGCAGAAAAACACTCCCGAGCTTGTGAAAAAGGCAAAGGAGCTGCTCAAAAAGGTCGGGCTGAACGAGGAGGACCTGAAGAAGTACCCCAATCAGCTTTCGGGCGGAGAGGCACAGCGTGTGGGCATAGTGAGGGCGGTCATAAACGACCCGAAGATACTCTTTGCAGACGAGCCTACGGGTGCGCTCAACTCGGCATCGAGCCGTGATGTGCTGGATATATTCACCGGGATACATAAAAACGGTCAGAGCATAGTCATGGTGACCCACGACCTGAAAACGGCTCTGCGGGGAACGAGAGTGCTGTACCTGCGTGACGGCGGCGTTGTGGGGGACTACCGTATGAAGCCCTACGGCGAGGACGACAAGCAGGAGCGCCGTGCGGGACTGACGGCGTTCCTTGAAGAAATGGGCTGGTAAGGGGTGACGACATGAATATACTTCGTTTATCGCTTTTCAAGCTGAAAAAGAACAGAAAGGAAGCTGCGGCTATCGTATTCCTCACGATGATAACTACGCTGATGCTCGCCGTGTTCATGGCGAACATCTCAAAGGCGAACAAGGCTTACTATGACAGCTTTGCACAGGCAGGCTCGAAGGACACCTGCGTTATGATATTTAAGGACAAATACCGTGACGAATACAAGGATCTGCTCGAAACGGACTTTGGAATAACGGACATAACCGAAACAGAAGCCGTATATGCCGGCAGTCTCGATTATATAAACAACAGCGGCGAGGACCGCACTTATACGTCAGTTTTCGTTACCGAAAAGAACGAACGCAAGATTGAGGATTTCGTAAAGGCCGATAAACTCTCCGACGAGGAGACAGAAAAGCTTGAACACCCCATATGGCTGCCCATGTTTTTCAGCATCAGCGAGGGTTACAAGCCGGGCGATACCCTGACTGCCTGCAAAAACGGCAGAGAATATCCCTTTACCATCGCCGGATTTTACAAGACAGGATTGTATAACGATTCGGGCTACGGCTATAAAATGGTCATTTCCGATAACGATTACGAGCTTTTTAAGCTGGTATTCAGCGGCGGCGATGACGGAGAGTGTACTATGCTTTGCTTTGACTCCGAAGGTACTGCGTATACCGATGAAGCACATATAGAAAAGTGTGAAAGCATCAGCGGAGAAGGAGTCAAAGCCTATTATTATCGTGACAGTGTACGGTTTGAAAAGGCA
>CADBTD010000073.1 GCA_902797535.1 uncultured Ruminococcus sp.
CGTGAGGTAGCTATATTCTGGAACAGCTCCCCCACCTGGTAAAAGAGCATTACCGCCGCACCTTCGCTGTATTCACCCACGCACATAGCACCTATGGTCGCTATGGTCATAAGGAAATTCTCATCGAAGACCTGTCCGTGACCTATGCCCAGCACTGCCTTTTTGACTACATCATATCCCACGCATATAAAGGGCAGCAGGAATATTACTATCTGTGCAGGCACAGGCAGGCTCACAGCATGGGTGACTATCTCTGCTATGATGAGCAGCACTATAGCTATGATGATCCTTGTGAGCATTTTTTTCTGCTTTTTAGTCAGCTTGTATTTCATACATTTTCCTTTCAAATCAATAAGCGGGTGCGGAATATCCGCACCCTGCCGTCATCAATCAAAGACCACCGAGCAGTCAGGCTCGACCTTCTTTATGCACTTGGCTATCTCCTTGAAAAGTGCGGAGCCCTTTTCCTCCTCGTACTCGAGCTTCATCTTCTGTGCCATGAAGCTTATCTCACAGCTTATAACGCCCTCGATCTTGCTTACGGCGTCCTGCATCTTTCTTGCGCAGTTTGCGCAGTCGAGGTCTTCCATCTCAAAGCTTTTCTTTACTACTGCCATGATAAAACATTCCTTTCAAAAACACTGTTGTTATTTTGTTATTATAGCCAATGCGCACGGCATCCTGCCTTCGACCAGGTCAAAGGTAACATTCTCATAGCCGCCGTCCGCAAAAAACTTCTTATAGCTGTCATAGGTGAACTGTTTGGTGAAATTCGCACCTGCGAAGTTAAATATCTTTATCAGCAGTTCACTCGACTTTTTGCCGACATTTAAATATGTGGGTATTATGACCTTGCCGCCCTTTTTGCAGACACGAAGAAGTTCGTCCACAGCCATGTAAGGTTCGTCAAGAAGGTGTATGACGTTTCCTGCCACCACCTTGTCAAAATACCCGTCACGGCAGTCAAGATCACAGATGTCTGCACGGCAGAAACGGATATTTCCGAAGCTGCGGCATTTTTTTGCGGCACGCCTCAGCATATTCACCGAAAAGTCTGTCGCACGAAGTGTCCTGCACCTGCCTGCCAGATGTACCGATATAGCCCCCGTGCCGCAGGCACATTCAAGCACACGGTCTCCGCTTTCTATTTCCTGTGCGGTCCTTGCGCCTGTGCCGTCATAGCACTTGCGGTTATACAGCCTTTCAAAAACATCATAAACACCCGAAATGATATCCCAGTAGCTTCTTCCGAAAATCATATTCACTTTATCACTCCTCAACGTGTTCCATGCCAAGCTCTATTATCTTTCTTACATGGTCGTCCGAAAGGGAGTAATACACTACCTTTCCCTCACGGCGGAAACGCACCAGCTTGCTGTTTTTGAGCACCCTCAGCTGATGTGAACAGGCTGTCTGTGACAGTCCGAGAAGTGTTGCAAGGTCGCCCACGCAAAGCTCAGACTCGAGCAGGGCATACAGTATGCGTATTCTCGTAGTGTCGCCGAATACCTTGAAAAACTCGGCAAGGTCATAAAGTGTCTCATCGGGCGGCAGTGTAGGCTCTACCATTTCCACCACTTCCTTATGCACCACGCAAAGCTCATCATTTTCGTTTACAGCGCTCATATCATCATCTCCTTTTCGGTCATATGTTCATATGCTTATCTGTTCATATGATAGCATATATTATCCGTCTTGTCAATAGTTCAAATCAAACTTTTGCGATTTACACAAATATTTCGCCGATTTAGACAATTTATTCATATATTTATTGTATGATAAGTATATTAATTTCTCAAGAGATTGCCGAAATGAGGAAAGAATATGGAAAATGCAAAGATAATCGGGCTTCGTGTGCTCATAATGTCGGTGATACTGTGCATCGGCGTGATAGCATACAAGACCAAGGTCATATCGAAGGACGGCACAAAACAGCTGTCCGCGATAGAACTCAAAATAATCAATCCCCTGCTCATATTCATGAGCTATCAGGAGCCTTTCGACACGGAAAAGCTACACGGACTGCTGTGGTCGTTTGTGCTGTCTGCCGCCAGCTTTGCGGTGACGATAGGGCTTGCCACAGTGCTCAAACGCAAAAACAAGAACGAAAACTGGTCAGTCGAACGCTTTTCCTGCATATATTCAAACTGCGGGTTCATGGGTATACCTCTTATAAAGGGACTGTACGGAAATGAGGGCGTGCTTTATCTGACGGCATACATAACGCTGTTCAATCTGCTGGTGTTCACTCACGGATATATGCTGATGAAGGAAGAAACAGACTTTTCGGCACTTGTCAAGGCTGTTCGCTCACCCTCTGTGATAGCGGTATTCATAGGGCTTATATGCTATGTGACAAGGCTTCGCATAGACGCTGTGCCCGCTGTGGGCGGCGTGCTATCCGAGGCTTTGCAGGCGGTAGCCGACATGAACACCCCTATGGCCATGCTCATAGCAGGTGCCACTGCCGCACAGACAGCGCTGCTGAAAACGCTGACTGACAGACGCATACTCACCACAGCCGCCTCAAAGCTGCTGATAGTCCCCGCAGCGATAATACTTCTGATGCATTTTGTACCGTCGGGCGTGCCCCTTATGCCGAGACTGATAGTCTGCATAGCCTGCGCCTGCCCCGCAGCTACAACGGGAACTATGTTCGCACTTCTTCTCGACAAAAACGCAAAGCGCTGCTCCGAGATATTCGCACTTACCACTGTGGCATCAATGGCTACACTGCCGCTGATAGCCGCTTTTGCAAGCCTTCTGGTAAGATAATCCGCAGACTTTCTGCCTGTCAGTGTGCTTGACTAAAACGTTTTTATATTGTATAATTAGAACGGCGTTCTCCTTCCCGAACGGATACATACATATGAGAGGATCTGCGTCATGAAAGGTAAAAGGAAAATGAAAGAAAGAAACAAAATGCGTACAGCGGTGACAGTTTATGCTGCGGTGCTGTATCTTATATGGGCTTTGGTCGAGATAGTTTTATCTCCGCATCTTAAAAGCATGATGCAGCCCTTTACAGCAAGTATAATAA
>CADBTD010000074.1 GCA_902797535.1 uncultured Ruminococcus sp.
GATAGCTGCTGCTGCGGTCTTTCTGATGTTCTGTCCGTTTACGTTTTTCATTTTGTTGTCCTCCTGAAATTTGTTTTTTCTTTCTTTTGATTTTTCTTTTGTTTTTAGTTTTGTTTTTTTCTTTCTTTCTTTTGATTTTTTGTTTTTCTTTTGTTCCCTGTTTTTATAGCGGCGGGGCGCTTTTTTTCTCCTTTCTTTGTGATCTGTTTTTGTTTTGTTTTCTCGTTTTGTTCTTTCTGAGAGTAAGACTTGCGAAGTGAGATTCGGTTAGTGATTTTTCAAAAAAATTATTTTATTTTTTTGCTCTCGGTTTGTTCTTTCTGAGAGTAAGACTTGCGAAGTGAGATTCGGTTAGTGGTTTTTTGAAAAAGATTTTTTCGGATAGTACGAAACGTCATCTTTACTTTTTCGGTGTATTATGCTATAATACATTCAAACATCAACATGGATACGGTGGTATGGCAAATGAAGAACGACTACAGGCAGAAACTGCATTTTGAACCGAAGAGCGGCTGGATAAATGACCCCAACGGGCTGTGCTTTTTCAGGGGAGCGTATCATGTGTATTATCAGTACTCCCCCGACAGTGCGCTGGGTGAGGGCAGAAAATGCTGGGGACACATGGAAAGCCCCGACCTTATTCATTGGAGGGTAACGGGCATAGTGCTTTTCCCCGATTCCCCCGATGACAGGGACGGTGTGTTTTCGGGAAGCGGCCTGGTGAAAGACGACAGGCTGTACCTTTTCTACACGGGAAATGTCATGGAAGAGGGCGAACACGACTATACGACCTCGGGACGGGGCGCAAATGTGATCCTCGTTACCACAGAGGACGGCCGGAAAATGAGCGGAAAGAAAACCCTTCTGCGAAACTGCGATTATCCCGATGACTGCTCCTGTCATGTGCGTGACCCGAAGGTGTGGGAAGAAAACGGCAGGTACTTCATGGTGCTCGGGGCAAGGACCCTTGACGGCAGGGGCTGTGTGCTGAAGTACGTTTCGGAGGACATGGAACACTGGGAATACTTCGGCAGATACTTTTGTGAGGACATGGGATATATGTGGGAGTGCCCCGATGAATTTACACTGGGCGGTCACAGATTTCTCAGCGTTTCTCCTCAGGGACTTGCACACGGAAAGTACACTGCACAGAATGTGTACAGTTCGGGATATTTTGACATTGACGGCGGAGTGCCTGCAGGTTTTGAAGAATGGGACAAGGGCTTTGACTTCTATGCGCCGCAGACCTTTGCTGCACCCGACGGCAGAAGGATTCTCATAGGCTGGGAGGGCATAGGCGATATCCCCTACAGCAACCCGACAGTAAAACTCGGGCGGCAGCACTGCCTGACTCTGCCACGTGAACTTTCACTGTCGGAGGACGGAAAGCTGCGGCAGCTGCCCGTCCGTGAGCTTGAAAAGCTGAGAAAGCAAAGCACTCCCGTAAAAAGCGGTGACAGTGTCGGGACACGGCTGCCATTTGAGCTGGAGGGAAGTATCTGTGACGGGTTCTCTGCGGAGATAGGCGGAGTGCTGAGACTTGACTATCGGGGAGATGAGTTCTCTCTTGAGTTTTTATCGGAAAGTGCGGGCGGCGGCAGGACTGTGAGATATGCACTTATAAAGGACTGCAGGGACATACGCATGATAGCCGATACATCATCGGCAGAGATATACCTCGGCGGCGGCAGGGCAGTCATGTCGGCGAGGATGTATCCCGACGATACAGAGGTCACGCTGTCGGTGTCGGGATATGACGGCAGGCTGTATCAGCTTGACGGCATGGAGATAGTATTTGACAAATGATACTGCACAGACAAAAAGACCGTCCGATCGGTAATGTCGGGCGGTCTGATATTTTTTGTCATTGTCGGCAGGTCATTCGCTGCATACACAGTTTCTGCCGTTTGATTTTGCGGTGTAAAGGGCGTGATCCGCACGCTTGAACAGAGTGTCGGGCACATCCTCGGGGCGTAGTGACGTCACGCCGATACTGCAGGTTATGGAACCTGCTACATCAAAGGCCGAGGACTCGATGTTTGTGCGGATAAGTTCAGCGGTGTCAAGCAGAGCCTTTTCGTCTTCTCCGTAGACCACCATAGCAAATTCCTCGCCGCCCCAGCGTCCCACAGCCGCATTTCTGTCGGCAAGTGTCTGTTTGATTATCTCAGACAGGTGTACAAGAGTGGCATCGCCCACAGCATGGCCGTATTGGTCATTGACGTTCTTGAAGAAGTCGATGTCGAGTATCATGAAGCCTGCGGGCTGACTGTCGCTGCGATGTTTTTCCACAGCGTTGCGAAGCTCGGTTTCGATACGTCCGTGATTGAACACCGAAGTAAGCGGGTCGGTCGAGGCAAGCTCTTCATAATGCTTCAGGGTAGCCTTCATGTTCATGGTGGACTCATGGATATTCTGCACCATGTAGACAAAGCGGTAGTCGTTTTCACTGGTAGTTTCCATGCGGCTGAATATCAGCTTTACCCACTGATATATACCGTCAAGGTTTATCATCTGCAGGTCGAAGGATTCCATATGTCCGGGCTTGAAATGCGCACGCAGATAGTCGGGGTCGGAACGTGTCAGGAACAGCTCCTTGTCCTCATCGGGCACCATATTTACAATAGTCTTGCGCCATTCCGAGTAGCTTAGCTGATAATTAAGCGGCTCATCGGATACCTCGGTAAGAGAAACACTTCTTGTTGTATCATTTGCAAGGTCGAAGGTCATTGTGAAGACATAGATATTGTTCTGTATCGAGCTTACCTTGTTTTCAGTTTCGGTCTCTTCCTCAAAAACGTGTTTGTCAAGTTCATCGAGGAAGAACAGATAGCGGCCTTCTTCATCAAGAGGAAGTATCAGCATCTGAACGATATGGGGTATACCGTCTGCGAGCAGTTTCAGGCGTCTGCTGTTTTTGCCTGTGAACTTGCTCATATTCGGAATGAATACGTTATATGTGTCGGTTATCTTTCTGCCGTCATCATTATGGTGGAACCACAATTTCTGCACAAGATTCGCATAGGTGCCGCTTTCGTCAAGAAGGTCAAGAAATATTCCCTTACGGACGACTGAACGGTATGAATCGGTGTTTTCATCAACAACGAGCAGTGCGCTTATTGATCTTCCGTAGTATTCCAATGCCTGTTCAAATGAGATATCATTGAGCGTCAGCATGATACTTCATCCCCCTTATTGATGTTTAGAGTATAGTTAAAGGATCTTTTTTTGCCGAAAATCGGCTCTTATATAATTATAGCACGAGCTTTTTTAAAAGTCAATCCATATTATCATAATATTTGCACAACAATTATCAAATATTGCGGTGTATCGTTCTTTCTCTTTATATTTTGATGTAAACAATGGAAATATTTGTAAGATTTATTAAACCTGCATGATATCCTCGGGATAGTTTTATATGTTATAACGATTGCATTATGTGACTAAA
>CADBTD010000075.1 GCA_902797535.1 uncultured Ruminococcus sp.
TGAAGAATACGGCGTATACCGCACCTGCAGCTATCGCTTTTATGATATTGTTTCTTTTGTTCTTATCCATTTTGTTTGTCTCCTTGTATCTGTCTGTATGTGTCTTTCTGTTTGTCTGTATTTTTATTCTGTCATGTTGTATTCTTCCGAGAGGTCAAGGCGGAATGTTTCTTTGTTTTCCGTGTAGTCTGTGATGGATATGTTTGCATCCGGACCTTTGTCGCGCAGGTCTGCGCTGTATTTTTCGTTTTCTTCATCGGTCATGGCGAACACTGTGAAATCGGCATAGCCGAAGAAGTTTGTTATGTCGAGGGAGAACCACTGTGAGGGGGCGGGAAGCATTGCATAGCCCTGTCCGACCATTACTTTTCCCTCGCTTGTCTCACGGCTGCTGAAATCGGATTCTATGCCGAGAGAAACGTTCCCGCTGCCTGTGTAGCTGATGCCCACAAAGCCGTCGGGAAAGCCCTGATACATGACCTCGGGAAGAGCGTAGAAGTAAAATTCAAAGTCGCCCTGTTTTTTTACTTCGGTGATGCTGTAGCCGGGTATCTCGTCGCCCGGGGTGTAACCGTCGAGCATTGAGGGCGAAGGCTGGTTGATGAACCATATCTCGGGCATGGTGTCGCTTTCCTCGGTCATCTTTGTGGGACCTGTGCTCTTTACTCCTACGAACAGGAACGAAAGCGCCATAGCTATGATTATTATGGCTGCTGCTGCGATGAGCAGTGTTCTCAGGAAGAATTTCAGCGGGGTAGTAATGGGTTTCAGTTTAGTAGTCATATTATCATCTCCAAAATGTTCAAGCCGTGCGTTTATTCTGTCTTTATACACGGGCAGATAAAAAAGCGTAAGTATTCCTGCCACTATAGCGGGCAGCATGAGCTGTAAAGCAGTGATTATAAAATTAGCCATATTTGCCGCCTCCTTTTAAATACCGAAAAATTCCTTGAATATGTAGTAATATGTTCTGGTAACGTCGACTTTTGAGCTGTCCGACATAGTCAGCACGAATTTCTGTCCGAGTGTGGGTTTTATACTTTTTATGTGATTTGCCGACACGATGACCGAATTGCTGATGCGTATGAACTCCTTCGGGTCGAGTATCTCTTCAAGACGTCTGAGTCTTTCTGTTATCTTGTACTCATCACCGCCGCTGTGTGCTATCACATCATGTGCAAAGCTTTCGATATGTGATATATCGGAGGTGTTCAGTCTGTAGATCTCTTCTCCCTTTTTGCCGATTATGCGTTCGGCGTAGACGTTCTTTTCGGATATTATCAGGTCGGCGCTGTCATCGATCTCAAAGCCTTTGGATATCAGTTCGCCGGCGATACGGGAAAAGTGTTCCTTGCTCACCATAAGCCTGATCTTCATAAACAGCGCTCCTTTCTTTTTTGAAGTATGTCATGACACTGACCTGTTTCCTTTGGTCTGATATTATTATATCGTAAAGGCGAAAAAAAAGCAACCCGTTTTGAACAGGTTGCATTTCTGAGTGCATAGTTTGCATGAACGGGGCGACAGCTTACTGCAGATCGCCGCGGCTGAATTCGCTGAGTTCAAGGCCTTCGTTTCTTTCGAGCGCCCAGCGGATATTCCATTCGCTGGTGAAAAGCAGCAGGGGACGGTCGCGCATATCGTTGACCACCTTGGTATCCGAGCTGAGCTTCAGGTCCTTTGTCTCAACGGGGCTTTTGTCTATCCAGCGGATATAGGAATAGCCGAGGCCCTCCTTTATCATATCAACGCCGTATTCGTTCTTCATGCGGTATTCAAAGACATCGAACTGAAGCACGCCCACAACTCCGACTATTATTTCCTCCATACCCAGAAGAGGTTCACGGAATATCTGTATAGCACCCTCCTGAGCTATCTGGGTGATGCCCTTTACGAACTGTTTGCGCTTCATGGTGTCCTTTGAACGGTAGCGCATGAAGTGTTCGGGAGCGAATGTAGGTATGCCTTCGAACATGAATTTCTTATTCGGGGCACATACGGTATCACCTATGGAGAAGATGCCAGGGTCGAACACGCCTATGATATCGCCTGCGTATGCCTCGTCGATTATCTCACGTTCCTGTGCCATTATCTGCTGCGGCTGTGAAAGGCGCATTTTCTTATTACCCTGAACGTGGAGAACGTCCATTTCCTTGTCAAACTTGCCGGAGCATACGCGCAGGAATGTGATTCGGTCACGGTGTGCCTTGTTCATATTAGCCTGTATCTTGAACACGAATGCCGAGAAGTCTGGGGAGAAGGGGTCTACCACGCCCTCGGTAGATGTGCGGGGCATAGGCGGGGGAGTCATTTCGAGGAACTTCTCAAGGAAAGGCTCAACGCCGAAGTTGGTAAGAGCCGAACCGAAGAACACTGGGCTGAGTCTTCCGCTGTGTACAGCTTCGATATCAAGCTCATCGGAAGCGCCGTCAAGGAGTTCTATATCATCACGGAGAGTTTCATAGTTGACATCACCGAGGATATCGGCAAGTGCGGGGTCTGAAAGGTCTGCTTCATTTGCCGAGACCTTATGGCTGCCGCCTGTGGGGTCGAAGTAGATAACTCTTCTGCTCTGTCTGTCGAACACGCCCTTGAAGTCCTTGCCCGAGCCTATAGGCCAGTTGATAGGGCAGGTAGGCATTCCGAGTTCGTTTTCGATCTCGTCTATGAGGTCAAAGGGGTTGCGTGCCTCGCGGTCGAGCTTATTTATGAATGTGAATATCGGGATATGCCTCATAGCGCAGACCTTGAACAGCTTGCGGGTCTGATTCTCGACACCCTTTGATGCGTCAATTACCATGACCGCCGAGTCTGCCGCCATAAGGGTACGGTAGGTATCTTCGGAGAAGTCCTGATGTCCGGGGGTGTCAAGGATATTTATTACATGGTCGGCATAGCGGAACTGCATTACCGACGAGGTAACGGATATACCTCTTTGTTTTTCTATCTCCATCCAGTCTGAGACTGCGTGGCGGGCGTTTTTCTTGCCCTTGACTGCTCCTGCCTGAGCTATTGCTCCGCCGTACAGCAGGAATTTTTCGGTAAGGGTGGTCTTACCTGCGTCGGGGTGCGAGATTATCGCAAATGTTCTTCTTCTTTTTATTTCGCTTATAAGGTCAGCCAATTACTATTCCTCCGTTCCATTGAGTAAACATACAGATATATTATATCACCGCACGCCGTGGATTTCAATGTATATTGTGTAAATTTAAGATGCAATGTCACAGCAAGGTATTGACAATTTGTATAAATACATGATATAATATAGGATAATGATACAGACACGCACCGTTCTTTACGGAGGCAAGGAGGCATGGTGTATGGCAGGAGCACGCTCGGTCATCGACCTATCTGGTGAGTATAAGAAAAAAGCTCCCGTGATACTTCACGGAACATCGTCGTTCTACACTGACACGATCAAAGAAAACGGTTTCGGAAGAGAGCCTGTATACAGAAGGATATGCAGACTGATACTTCCAGAGATACAGAAGGCATTCGGGCGGATGAATGCAAAGTCGCCGTCAGAGGACGGAGAGCTGCTGAATTCGGGCATCACGGCATACATACTCAGTTCTCCCGGGGGAGTATATGTGACGAACAATATAGTCACGTCACTGGACTATTCCTGCGGCACGAGCGGGGGATTCGGCGAGATGCTTTATGAGACGTTAGCGTATTACACGGCGTTCTATCAGCTTTACGGCAGTTATCCCGAGCTTTCCTGTGAGGAGCACGAGAGGTTTGTGAAGCAGTTCGTTGACGAGGACAGCGGCAGGGTGAAGATAAAGTGCAGTCCTGTGGTATATGTGCTGAGAAACCTGCCTGTAAGCAGTCTGAGGCATGAGGACGGCAGTCTTATAAACTTCACTACGAAGCTGACGAGCTTTATAAGCAATGAACAGCATCAGCGGTTAAAGGAGAATCTGCCGTACATGGACACAACGAGTTATCCGCTGAAGGATTATCTGACCAAGTGGACGCCTTCGGTGCAGATATACAAGGGTGACCCTATACCCTATGACAGCATAACGGAAGTGACTGTAAAGGGTGAGCTGCCGTTTTTCTATTTCAGTGACAGCGAGGAAACGAGGCTTGAAAAGGAACGGAGTCTGAGGAGTCTGAGGACGCTGATGGCGGAGAAGCTTGCCGAGCTGCTGCTCTGAATAAGCGGCCGGTATCGGAAACACTAACAAATATTGTAAATGACATCGTCGGAGAGGAAAGCTGCTCCGGCGTTTTTTTTGTTCAGAATTACAGTAATTGATTATATTTTTTATTCAATAGGTAAAAATTTCTGCCAAGCTATTGAATATTTTTGTTAAA
>CADBTD010000076.1 GCA_902797535.1 uncultured Ruminococcus sp.
AAAAACATAGCGCTGTCTCCTTTCTGTGTTCGTCGTTTTGCTGTATTTCTTTACTATATGTGATATGATAGCACTCACCGCAACACTTGTCAACCTTTTTATACCCTGCACAGAGTTTTCGTTTCATCTCCACAGGGTTGCAATTCCCCGTGATATATGCTATGATAACCTGTGAGGTGGTAATAATGGTAAAAGATGTAGTTACAGATATACTTATATTAAAGAGAAAGTCTGTCCCCGCAGACAAGGACGACAGACAGCTTTTCACAGACCTTTGCGACACCCTTGCCGCAAACAGCGACCGCTGTGTAGGCATGGCGGCAAACATGATAGGCGTTCACAAAACAGTACTCGCCGCACAGATAGGCAATTCCGTCACGCTTATGGTAAACCCCGTGATCACCGACCACTCAAAGGATATGTACGAGGTCAGCGAAGGCTGCCTTTCCCTAACGGGCGAGCGCACCGCAAAACGCTGGCAGGTCATCACAGTCGAGTACCTTGACAAGAATTTTAAAAAGAAGAAAAAGACTCTGCGGGGCTTTGAAGCACAGATAGTCCAGCACGAGATGGACCACTTTGAGGGCATCATCATCTGAATTTCCCTGCCCTTTCCCCGATATTATCACACAGCTTTCATTGACAATTCGTGTAAAATATGTTATGATTATATTAATCCGATAAATCATTTCATCACGGAGGGCTTCGATGAACAGCAAAACATCAAAAAGATACAGAAAAACACAGAAAAGCCGCACTGCGCTCACCCTTGCACTTGTGCTTCTTTCGGGTGCGGCATTCGGTACGGAATATTTTCTGAAATCACGGCAGGAAGAAAAAATAGTGCGCTCCCACGCAGCCGCAGAGCTTGTCAGCGCAGAGCCGTTTACAGGCGAGACCCTTGAAGCAGGCGCTTCCGAAAGCTGTGTCAGGGGCGTAAAAGTCACCGATGGCGAGGGTTTTGTAAGATTTCGTGTGACGCTTCTCGACTCTGACGGAGTGCCCTTTAACGAAAAGCTCGCACAGCAGAAAAAGGAATATGACGAGCTCGACAAATTCAGTGACTCCGAAGCCGCAAGCTATAAGGCTTTCAAGGACACCATGCTCGAAAAAGAGAACGACTACAAGCTGATAGAACAGAAAGGCGAGCTTGCGCTCAGCACATTCCTTGCCGAAAACGGTGACCCCGTGATAAAGGATTCCGCCTATACTTCCTCGCAGATAGATGCGCTGATAAACGACGGCTATGTCACAAAACCCTTTGACGGCGGCGATTTCACGCAGGTCTACGACAAAGACACCCCCTTTGAGCGGACACTCGTCTATAACAAAAAGGTCTCCGCAGGAGAAAGCTGTATGCTCTGTTCTTCCGTCGTTATCCCAAGTGACTGGACAGAAACAAACACAACTTTCAACGGCCACATAAGAAATGAAGACGGCGATTTTGAAGACGGCATACTTTACATAGGAAATATGGAGCTTCTCGGAGAGGGCTACACCATAAAGATAGCCGCAGAGATAGTTCCTGTCTGCGATTTTGAAGATCCGCTGGCGGCTTTTTATTCCGCAGAACACTGAACAATGAAATATTACACATCCCGACTGTGAAGACGGCTCTTTGCAGTCGGGATTTTCGCTCTGCGAAGACCGGCAAAGTACTCCGCATATGCCGTATCTGTGTGATGCTTTACTTTTGTGCGGAAATGTGTTATAATAGTAAGATACAAGATCAGACAAGGAAAGTGAGAAAATGGAAAGACAGCAGATAAAAATACCCTCAGCCGCCGCAAAGGTGCTGTCTATGCTTGAAAATGCAGGCTACGAAGCATGGTGTGTTGGCGGCTGTGTACGTGATGCGCTGAGAGGCACAGAGCCCCATGACTGGGACATCTGCACCTCTGCTATGCCCGAGGAAACGCTGAAAGTATTTGCGCATTTCCGCACGATACCCACAGGCCTCAAGCACGGGACAGTGACGGTCATAGTGTACGGAGAGCTCATAGAAATAACAACATACCGCTGTGACGGCGACTACAGCGACCACCGCAGACCCGACAGCGTCACCTTCGTAAGGGACATAAAAAGCGACCTGGAGCGCCGTGATTTCACCATGAACGCCATCTGCCTGGGACTTAACGGAAAGATATATGACCCTTTCGGCGGCGCAGATGACATAAAAAAAGGCATTATACGCTGTGTGGGCGAACCCGAAAAGCGCTTTGACGAGGACGCTCTGAGGATACTGCGTGCCATAAGATTCAAGGCGAAAACAGGCTTTGAGATAGAGGAAAAGACTGCCCGTGCCGCAGTTGAGATGAGGGCGCTTCTGGACAATGTTTCGGCGGAAAGGATCCTTTCCGAGCTGAGATCTATGCTGGTGCAGCCCTTTGCGGGCAAGGTTCTTCGTGAGCACAGGGAGATAATCGCACAGATAATCCCCGAAGCAGAGCCGTGTTTCGGCTTTGACCAGCACAACATACATCACTGCTATGATGTGTGGGAGCATATAACATACAGCGTCGATGCGATAGAGCCCGATGAAACACTGCGTATAGTGATGCTTTTCCACGATATGGGAAAGCCGCAGAAGTTCACTCTGGACGAAAACGGCGTCGGACATTTCAAGCTGCATCAGCTTGCAAGTGCCGACATAGCTGAGGCTGTGCTGACACGGCTGAGATCAGACACCGCCACAAGAAAACGCGCGGCGGCGCTCATAAAGGAGCACGATGACCGCATACCGCCGACGAAAAAGAGCGTGCGCAGGTTCATATCGAAGTATGACTATGACTTTTTCAGCGACTATATAAAGGTGCGCCGTGCGGATACGCTTGCACAGTCGGATTTTGAGCGTGAGAAAAAGCTCGGAGAGCTTGACGATCTTGTCAGGGTCGCAGAGGAGCTCAGAGCCGAGGACAGCTGTCTGAAGATATCACAGCTGAAAATAAACGGCAAGGATCTTATGGCGCTGGGATACACGGGAAAAGAGATAGGCGAAGAGCTTGAAAGACTGCTTGCGGCGGTGATAGAAGAGGAGCTTGAAAATGAGCATGACGCTCTTATGGAAAGCTCGGAAAAGAGGCGCAGATGAATGATCTTTCACTGCTCCGTCATTTTGACCGCAGAAGCTTAAAGCGGCTGGTTTTTTCGGCGGCAGCGGTCATATGGTGCGGATTCATATTCTATATGTCATCACAGGACGGCACCGAATCCTCCTTAACAAGCGGCGGCTTCATCAGCTTTCTGTGCAGGATATTCATGCCCGGATTTGCAGGCTTTGACGATGCTTCAAGGGCTGCGGTGATATCGGACCTGCAGTTTATCGTGAGAAAGTGCGCACACTTCACCGCATATCTGATACTT